>JBDRGC010000001.1:0-7807 GCA_043818215.1 Chloroflexota bacterium
GTTTTGAAAAGACAGGTCGAAAATGTGTGAAGAGTATCGTATATTCGTTAGGCAGGATGAGCATCTGGACACCTCTCTTGGTGGGATTTGTCCTAGCTTACCCTGTTTTTTGTTAATGTGCAAATGGACAAAGTCGAGCTAAGAAGGCATCTGCCAAGTCTCAGCAGTTGGAAAGGCTCAATTATTGGGATGCCAATGACAATGGCCTGGGTGCTCAGGAGCCGTGTGAGGCGAAAGTCTCAAGCACGGTTCTGTAGTAGGGGAGGGGCGGGCGACCGCTCCTCCTACTATAACTTAGGTGGCGCTTTTCTTAGCCTAGATTATGCCACCATTCTTCTCCTATCGCAACTCATCTCAAATTTTAAAATTATAACAACCACTTCAAGCTCCGAATCCCTGACCTGCCCGGCGCTCTTGCGTTATCGCACTGAAGACACCATCAATTCGCAAAGAAGCAAGTGCATATCATTTCTGGCAATTGCTCCAAAAACATCCACAAAGGAGCAAACAACAGGGGCATGGTGTGAAGGCGTCATAACCTAAACTTACCCAGACCCTTAAAGGCGATATTTCCTTCATTGTTTTGCCCCTTTATCCCTTCACACGATGCCCCGCTTGATCAGCGTTCTCTCAAATACAAGGTCGTGGTATCTATCGAAAAGATATTGATTATAGGTTATAAATAGGTTTTGAATAAGCTATGAATAGGTTATAATTGAACGATAGCTATAGAAACTACGGAGGCACACCTATGGCAAAGGTGAAGAAGAACGTAATTATTGAAGGGTTGAGCGGTCGGATTGGGAACCTGGTTTTCAAGCAATATGGGGACAAGACGGTGGTATGTAAATGGCCGGAGCACGATCCGGGTCGGGTACCCACTCCAGGGGAGGCTCACCAACGCGGGCGGATCAAAGAAGCCGCGGTAATGGCAAAATCAGTCCTGGAGACGGAAGATGGGCAGGCGTATTATCAGGCAGCCAGGAAACGATTGGGGAAGCACAGTGCTTATCACACGGCAGTCTATGATTTCTTTGGCGTTCCGTAAGTAGTAACGGTGAAATTGGGAACCGATAGAGAAATGTTGATCCAGGTTCAGGATAACGTGGGGGTGTGGGAAGTCAGCGTTGAGATTGACGGAGAAATTGGGATGGCTGAACCCTTGGAGGACCCCTGCGGTTTGTGGCGTTATTTGCTGAATGAAACCTTCACCGGGCCAGTGAAGATATTCGCGAAGGACGGAATGGGAAACGTGGGGGAATGGAAAGGGACCTTGGCACTGTAAATGGTTTACATTTGCCGGGTCTGCTGCCGCCAGGATTGAGCATAGCGGCCTTCAAGAGCCATAAGTTCAGCGTGGGTGCCAGACTCAATGATATGCCCCGCATCCATCACATGGATGATATCGGCTTGCATCGCGGTGGTAAAACGATGTGTGACGATCAGGGCTGTCCGCCCGGCGACCAGTTCGCGAAAGCGTGAGAGCCAATCGGCCTCGGCCCAGGAATCCATATCGCTGGTAGGTTCGTCGAGGATGATCAGTTGGGCCTGACGCAAAAAAGCGCGCGCCAGGGCGATGCGCTGCCACTCGCCGACGCTCAACTCGGTCCCGCCAAACCACTGCCCCAAAACCGTCTGGTACCCCTTGGGCAACTTGGCAATGGGGATATCGGCCCCGGCGGCGCGGGCCGCGGCTTCGATTTGCACATCATCATGATTGGCGTGCAGATCACCAAAGGCGATATTCAGGGCAACGGTGTCGTGATAATTGACCGGCGTCTGGAACAGCACCGTGATCAGGCGGCGCAGTCCTGCCAACGATAGATCGCGCAGGTTGACTCCGTCCAGGGTGATCCCCCCTGAATCAGGATCATAGAAGCGGCATAATAGTTTGATCAGGGTGCTTTTCCCAGCCCCATTCTCGCCCACAATCGCCACAATCTGTCCGGCTGGGATATCGAGGCTGAACCCATCCAAAGCTAGGCGGTTGCTGCCGGGGTAATGAAACTCAACCCCCTGCAGGGATATCCCCTGAGTAAGTTTCGGCTGCCGTACTCCCTCCCCCCGCCGGGTCGTCGATCTTTGGTTTCAAAGCCAGGAAATCGAACAAGTTCTCCAGGAAGATGATATTGCGGTAAATATCGCCGACGTTGCTCAAGAGGGTGCGCATGATGCGTTGGCCCTGGTTGAAAGCTGCATAGAACAGGGCCAGGTCGCCTAAGCTAAATACACCCTGGACAGCGCGCCAGACCATCCAGGCCAGGGCCAAACCGGTGACCAGCAGAGCAACCCCGCCAGCAGCCAGTTCGGTGACCATCTGGTCTTGGGTGAGTTTCAGGCGGTCAGTACGCAGCTTGGCGCGCAGATTTTGAAAGGAACCCTGGAAGTAGTCGCCCAGATCAAAGAGACGGATTTCAGCGGCAGCCCGATGCAAGGTGATCATCCAATCGAAATAGCGCACCCGGCGCTCGTTGACTGTATTGCGCACCCGCCAGCGGTGAAACCGGATCGTAGCCCGCGCCACCACCCAGAAAGCTGGAATTGTGCTCAAGAACAGGATCAGCGGTAGCCAGACGGAATAAGCCAGCAACACACCGCCCATAGCGATCAGAGTGATCGCGTTTTGGGCCAGACTCCCCAGGTTTTCTAGCAAGGCGACGGGCTTGTTGAGGGCATCGACATGGGCACGGTGCAAAATATCATAATATGCTGGGGTTTCATAGAAGCTCAGGTCTAGGGCCAGGGCTTGCTGGTGAATCAGGCCCTGGATGTGATCCCCCACCAGCTCCGATTGGGCAGTCCGTACCCAGGTGGTAATGCCGCTCAAAACCTTGTTGAGCAGCATTACCCCGGCCATCAAGCCTATCCATAGCATGGGTTGCTGGAAAGCATCCCAGCCGGGGGCGCGGCCGGAATCCAAAGCCAGCACCAAGCTGTCTACCACGGCCCGTGTCAGATAGACTGTGGCGACGGGCACCAGACCGTTCAACACCAACAGGATAGCCCAGGCAATCGTCCAGGGACGAGCCGCGCGCCAGATCAACCTCAGCGCGTGCGGCAGGTAGGGCATTTGGCCCCTCAATTCCTTAATTTTGGGGAATAAGTTTTTATGCATTTGGCCCCATTTGCTCAATATGCGCCTGCATGGCCTCCGCCAGCCCCGGGTTCAGGAACTGCTCCACCTGGATCGCCGAGATCAGTTCATCCCGCGGCGGCGGGGCGTCTTCTTCGAAAGCCGCGGGCCTATACTCCGCGATGGCCGCCCGCACCCGCTTGGCATCCAGGCAGTGGAACTCCCCTCCAGCATCCAGCCATTCCAGCAGCGTGGAATGCAGCAGGGGGATGACCTGCTCTTGCATCATCTGCTGCCGCCGCTCGCGGTTGGCGTCCAGGGCCGGGTCGTCTTTGCTTTTGTTCCAGCGCACATTATCGGGCAAGATACCCTCCAACGCACTGCGGAAGAGCCAGCGCTTCCAGCCGGTTTTCATGAACATCTCCGGGGGCAGGCCCAGAGCAAATTCGATGATGCGCCGGTCGAGCAGGGGGTAGGCGTAGGCGATGCCGTGCCTGGCTCCCGCAGCCGCCCAGCCCTCGATGCGGTGGGTCATATGACCACTCTCCACTAGAGCCAGTTGATAGGGGCGCACCCCCAGGCGTTCATTAAGTTGGTTGCGGGGAAGTTCATCAGCAGCAGAGAGCCGGGAGCGGAAATCATCCTGAAAAACAGTGGGGAGTTGCTGTCCTCCACGACGGGCGATGGATTTCGCCAACTGACCATCGGGTCGCAGTTTGACGATCACTTCATCAAGAACCCAGGGCTGAATCAGTGCGCTAAATATCCCGCTGCGCAGGCTACCGCCGTGCAGATTGGCGCGCATTTTTAATTCGCGGAAGCAGGTGCCCCACCGGCCCCGGCGCAGCATCTCCAGGAAGAAGCCGCGCCCGTTGAAGGCGACCAACTCGTCCCCGCCCCAACCAGAGAGCATGGTGCGGATGCCCAGCGTCTCGGCCTGGCGGCAGACATCGGCTTCTAAAATGAAGGTTGATAAGGGGATCGTTTGTTTATCCAGATTGGCATGAGTTAACTCTCGAACACTGAGGCGCGTGAAAAAGGGCTGGAAGCCTTCTCGCTCGCAGATATCCTTGATCTGCAAACGTTCGTCATCTTCCAGGTATTCATCGCCGGCTTCGATTTGCGGCGACCATGAGAATCCACCAGCCAGATTTGCTCCATTTTCCTTCAGGGCACGCGCTGCCAGCACCGCCACACTGGAAGAATCCAAACCGCTGCTCAGGTGGGCACCCACTGGAAAAGCCGAACGGGTACGGCAGGTGACGGCCTGCGTGTACAATTCCACCAATCTCTCGACGTATTCTTCGTCTTTCGCAAAACGCACTTCAGGACCCTGACCCGGCTGCCAGAAGGCCCAGGTTTTCACGCCCTGCTTGTCTACCTTCAGGGCGTGCGCCGGGGGCAGCTTTTTGATCGCGGCAAAAAAGGTGCGTTCGGCGTGGGGGAAGTGAGAGTTATTTTTTAGATGTGCTGCCAGATAGGCGTAATCCAAATCCCGTGGCACGGCGGGGTGGGATAAGAGGGCCTCGATATCGGAAGCGAAGAGAAATTGTTTTGCTCCGGCATGATAGTAGAGGGGGCGAGTCCCTGGATAATCGCGGGCTAAAAATAGGCGTTTTTCGCGTTCGTCCCAAATGGCGAAGGCGAAATCGCCGAGAAATTTGGCAGGACTATCTAGCCCCCATTTCTGATAAGCCAGCAAGATCAGTTGGCTGTCGGGGATGGCAGATTTCGGATTGTCGATTTCAGATTGCGGATTGGCAAAAGGGAAATCGTCAATCCGCAATCCTTCGACTTTACTCAGGACAGGTCTCAAATCAGCAATCAATTCCTCCCGATTGTCAAGATGGGCATCGGCGGTGATGGTCAGCCCTGCAGACCCGGAAGGCAGCTTTTCGTCCCGCGACTCCGGCGAGACGCAGGTCAACTGGTGACCCAGGGCGATGGGTCCTTTCTGCCAGGTATGGCTCCCGCCGCGGCCGTAATGGGCCAGGGCAGCAATCATTCCGCTGAAAGAGTCCGGGGGCAGGGGTTGCTCTTTTGTCTTGTTGTAGATTCCGTAAATGGCGCTCATGAAACCTCTTTCCTTTTCGTGTCATTCTGCGGGCTTTGCCCGAAGGATCTGCCCGTTCTCGCTGCCCGAAGGGCCGCAAAGGGTGGCGTGCGTGTCGTGGTATCGCCAGAAGGTAATTGCTCAAAATCCAGTTTAGAGGAACCGGGTTTCTCAGAGAAACCCTGCAAGAAAATGAAACCTTATTTTGAGCAGGTTCGCCAGAAGTATATCAAATAATGCTGGAGAAGAGAGATTTTTCCCCGCCGGAAGAAGTACATGACGGCACAGTAGGAATGGGGGGCGGTTCTGGCTCGCGCTTCCACCGGCCTGCTAGCTCGTGGGGACAAGGATTCCTGCGTGATTCTGCCGCAACGGGTGTCTTCGCTTGTCCTCCGTCGCGTATTTGATCCGGCCCACTAGACAACAGACCCCAAATATGGAAAAAAACCATCAATCACAATCCCTATCGTCTTATCTACCATAACTCCCCCCCGGAGGAAGCAACCATGAATCAATTTCCAAACGTCCGTGACGGAGCCCACCCACAGACAGTAACCTCCCGGACCAGAAGAGTGTCCCTCGAGCCGGCGCCGCTCTTGGTCGAGCCCGAACGTATCCGACATCCCCGCGTCAAGCGCATCCTTCGGGAAGTCGCCATGGCCCGATGAGGTCGGCTCCAATCTCTCGTACGGGCCCTCCTGAGGCATAGGCTGAGCCCCCGGTCTATGGTCGCCCCCTGGCAGCGATAACAAACACAGCGTGTCAGGCCGACAACGCAACAGCCGCGGCGGCCCAGCGTTGCCAGTTCAGCACGTATTGCCCAATACAGGCTTGGCCCGCACCTTGCTCATAAAGCTGGGCAATCCGTTCTTGGTGTTTCATCCAGGTCCCCCGGGCGATCTCTAAGCCCTCCGGTGAAAAGCGGTACCCCAGGAAGTCAAACCCCCGGCCTGTCCTGCCGATAAAGGTCTTGTCGGGGTGTTTTTCTACTTTAAGTTCATCCAAAATCTGGTTCACTTGCCGGATAGCATCACGCAGTTTCCAGCGCGTGGGAGCCAGGATCACCCAATCGTCCATAAAGCGGGCGTAAAACAGGCCGCTGGCGGCCATTTTTTTATCTAATTTATTCAGATACAAAGCGCCCATCAATGGGGAAAGCGGGCAGCCCAGAGAAATCCCCCGTTCGATATCGTAATACCAGGCATCATCGTACACGAGTCGCTGCGTATAGCCCCGTAGTAGTTCCAAAACCCGTTCGTCAGTAATGTACTCCTGTGCAATCGACATCAGAACATCGTGGTCTATGGAGGCGTAGTAGCCCTTGACATCGGTGCGAAATACGAATTCGTTGTCTGCCAGGTTCTCAACCACCGCACGCACGGCCGCTTTGGCCCCGCCGCGCCCGGCCAGATGATAGCATTTTTGCGACAAGCGGGGCGCTAAACGGCGAGTTAGCACAATCGCCAGCGCTTTGAGTACCAATGCATCTTGGGCTAACCAAAGCTCAATCTGATCATTGGGTGTGCGAAAGCGATCCAGCGCGCCGAAGCGGTATGCGTCAATCAACAGGGCGAGCCGCAATTGGGGTCTAATTTGTGTCCAATTCCGGCGCAGGTTCCAGACATCGTTGTTGGAGGAATAGTCTTTCCGGCGCTGGCAGAGCCACTCGAAGGCTTCTTGGAGGGTGGCTTCAGAGGCGATTTCTTCCATCTCATTTCAACCGGGCAACCGCATCCCCAACATCAGGGAATGCAGTTGGTTTGCCAGCAACATCCCTTTTCAACTCCGCAAAAGCCGCTACCACCGTGAAGCCCTAACTGGCGTGCAAACCGCAGATCCAGGTATCACCGCAGCGTAACCAGGCATGGGCTTCGACTTTCCCCTCCGGATGACTACCCGGCGTGGTCATCCCCAGGTAGAGGGTACTGGTGTGGCCGCGGCGGCGCAGCATAGTTTTGGCGGCGATGGCCTGGGCCAGGCAATTGCTCTTCCAGGGGGTGTAACGGCTGGCGGTGCGGATCGCCCAGGCTAATTGGCGAAGGAATTCCCGGTTTTCATGGGGGTAACGCAGTTCCTTGAACATGGGCACGCCCCAGCGGCGGGAGAGCCAGTAGAAGGGCAGGGTCAGCACAGCGGCGCGTGCCAGCCCCAGGTGCAGGTAGGTTTCGAAAAACAGGATGCGTACACCCCAGGACAGGTTGGAAAAAGTTTTTAGTTTGCGTTTCAAGATTGAGATTAGCAAAGATTACTCATGAATGTCCAATAAGTCGCGTTCCTGAAGTTGCTCCAGGTAGGTTAGCACATCGCGCTGGCAGTTTTCGGGGGAGACGTCGAACTCAGTCAGCAGAGCGGCGATCAGATCGGCCACACGGATCGGTTCTGCGATCATCTCCCAAATTTCGGTGGCGATTTCGTCAAGGGCGTGGTAGCGGCCTTTCTCCAGGTTCAGCATGACGACTTCCTGGCCTACATCGGCGAAGAGCACGTCGCGGGTACGAGAGACGATAGTTGTGGGGGTAAGGGGGATATGGTTTGTCAGACTTTCTCGTACCCAAAGGGCATGATATGACGAGACACCAGGATAGGAAGTCTGCCCTCTTTCGAGTGGGGTGATGTCGGCGCAACTTCCGTTGCACCTCAACCCCTATCCGCCTCGTTACAAGACGGCATTCGCTTTTTCC
>JBDRGC010000002.1:0-20017 GCA_043818215.1 Chloroflexota bacterium
CCTGATTTTACCGCAATTATTACAGAATTGATTGACACCTATACCACCATTATTGTGCCGCACAACGAATTGCGTAAGCTGCCGGGCGGGTTGGCTCAGAACGCGGCGAAAACCATAACCAAACTTGGTAATTCGCGTCGCGTACTCTCCGAGCGAAGTGAGATCAGGTTAATTGGGGGTTGGTCAGCTACATTTGCATTTCACCACTATTTCATAGCGTTTCACGTTTGCCTAACCCTCAGCCAAAAACGATATTACTAAAGAATTCATACTTATCCCCTCCTGTTTAGCCCGCATAGCTAAACGAGCATGGATGCTTATGGGTACACGTTGAATAAATTTGCCGCTATATCCTCTCCCCCTCCCAGGTTCAGGAACGGGAAACCCCATACTTTCCAATGCGGCGATAGTTTCACCCAACGCGTCCATACCATTTTGGATAGCTTCTTCTGGCGTTTCACCATCCGATATACATTCCGAGAAATCTGGAAAGGCTATCAGGTAACCGCCTCCATCCTCTTCACTTAATGAACGTATTTCAAATGGATATTGATGTATATCTCTCATAACTCACTCTGTCACAAATTCAACAAACTTCTTGAGTATTCTCTCTATATTGCAGGGTATCACGAACCCGGTTCCTTGTCAGACCGAGAAAATCGGGCGCATTACCCATTAGGAACCGGGTTCGTCCCTGATTTCTGAAGAGGATACCCAATTCGCTCTTTTCCAAATTCGTTGTAGTCTTGCTGGCTGAGGCTGTCTGAAACACTACAGCGAATTAGGAATGGAACGAATTTGGCCACGAGCCAATTCTGTATCCTCTCCATATTGCAGGGTAAAAACCGTTGTAGGCGGGGTTTCCACACTTGCCCTGCACCGTCCCTGCGGTGTCCAGGGAGCGGGCGGTGCCAGGGTACCCCGTGACCCAGTGCGGGCGAGATTTAGAAATCTCGGCTACATGCGCCCTTACTTTTGGAGAGGATACTACATATAATATCTCGCTGCAAGCAAATTTTCGCTTACATTCACAATTCGTCGCGAAACTCATTCTATTTTGGTCGCAATATTTTGCAATCGGTTCATTTGTCAATAACAGAATGTTCAGGTTTTTATACGATTACTGAAATTTTAAGCCGTTCAACATTTGCGCAACCGGATGGCGGTTTCAGCCCGTTACATCTTCCTGCAGCCCAACCAGCGACTAACCCCTCACAGAGATGCTACGTGAAATTCGCGGCAAACTGACCAGGTATTAATTCCCATCACGCAGCACCTCGTACACCATCAATGGCTGCGTGCGGCCTCGAATCTTTTGCATCCCCATGTCTTTCAGATGCAATTTCCCGGCGACCCCTACAGCAGTCTCAACCCCTATCAATAGACGATTAGGTCTGGCAAAATTCTGCAATCGATAGGCTACATTGACAGTATCACCCAATGCGGTAAGTTCAACTCGTTGTTGTGTGCCCACGTAACCAATCATTACAGACCCCGAATTGATTGCCACACCAACCTGAATATCCACCCCTTCACCATAATCCGTGGATTCTACGTGTTCAATGATCTCTAGCCCGGCGCGCACAGCATGTTCTTCAGGATCATCCTTACGTCCGAGCATGCCGAAGACAGCCATTATCCCATCTCCCAGATACTTCACAACGCCGCCGTACTTAAAAATAATCTCAGTCAGGTCACGATAATGGCGATCGAGAACCTCGCCAAAACGTTGAGCACCCACCCGCTCTGCTAACGCAATCGAGTCAGCAATATCAGTAAAAAGAATTGTGACTTCCGCCTCCGTTAACCCTGGGAGACTCCCAACTCTGAGATAGTCTTTTAGCATATACTCAGCCTCTTGCGGAGACAAGAAACGTTGCAACAACTCTCGACCTCTGTGTTCCTTGCGCAACTGTTCTAATAAATGCGTACGCTGAATGGTCAATGCCGCCTGATGGCTGATTGCCACTGCTAATTGCATATCGTTTTGACTGAACGGACGCCGTCCAATCTTAGTTTTATACATATAGATTAAAGCAATAACATCCTCGCCCGACATCACAGGGACGCACAGTGCCGATTGGATGCCTAGCAAAAATCCACTATCACTGGACTTACCCAGGGGGTTCTCAGACATAATTGGGATAACAATGGCAGAACGCCGTTCGATAGCCAATTCTGCAATCGAGGCAGGAAATCCTAAATCTGCCATATCGTCGAAATCTTCAGCGAGGAGCACTTTACACCGGTCGGACCCCATGGCGCGCTGCATCAAACTGGCAACCTCGCTCAAGGCGGTGTCAATATCCATAACTGTGTTCAATTGGTGGGCCACCGCGTACATCAGCACAGCATGATGATCTACAGACTCCAACACCAGTTCACGGGTATAGCGATACGTACCGGAATATCCCTGGGATTCTTCGCCAGTAACGTGCCGGGCAATATCAATGGTCGAACCCCCAATGCGGATCACATCGCCATCTAACAAACGCCTGGCATCATGGATACGCTCCCGGTTTACAAAGGTTCCATTGGTGCTGCTCTCGTCAGACAGCGTGATTGAATCCGCGGTTTCGTCATAATAGATATTGGCATGCAAACGAGAAGCAGATGAATCGAAAACCACAATATCGCAATCTGACTTACGACCAATGGTACTTTGACCGGCCTTCAAAATATATTCTTCAGGTTCTTTTTCGGGAACTCGCAGAGTGAGAGACCACATAGCTGTTTATACTACTCCTGGGAGCATCTGGTAATACAAGAAGATGCTACGTATCCTCTCCATATTGTAGGGAAAAAACGCAGTACCGCATAACTTGCTATTTCTCACGGCCATAACGCTGGTTGAGTAGGCCAACACGCTCTTCGTTGGCCGTACACTTGCGCCGCACGCAGTGCAGGTGTCGAAACCGTTTTGGCTTGTTTCCGAGCAATTCTTGGTTTCGACACCTGCACTTGCGTTTAGGTGCAAGTGTACGGCAAAGAATGCCTACTCAACCAGCGAACTGCCCTGCGTAATAGCAAGATATGCTCCATTGCGAAAAAACCATTATAGGCGGGGTTTCCACACTTGCCCTGCACAATCCCTGCGATGTACAGGGAGCGGGTGGTGCCAGGTTACCCCGTGCGGACGAGCTACCCTGGCACCGCCCGCCACATCGTCCCGACACTTGCGCCGCACGCAGTGCAGGTGTGTCCTTCGGGAGGGCAGGTGTGGAAACCTGTCCTGAGTGTGTCGAAGGGTCTCGGCGACAGACCCTCACTTTTGGAGAGGATACGATGGGATTTCTAATCATGCAGGTAAGGTTCGTACCTAACGGCTTTGCAGAGACTTCGGATATTGTTCCCCAAAATATTGAAGAGGATACCAATATATTGTATCACTACCCAGCGTTTTTTCCGCATCCAACAACCGCTTGTTATCGAGGGGCACCAGGGACAGGTGCGCTCTACATTGCCGCTGCAGGTGACTCCAGGCGTATACGGAAGTTTGGGGAGGGCATAGAAGGGTTGCATTCAGGGTCGCTGAACTGCGAAAACACTACAACGAATTAGGAATAAAACGAATTTGCGCCGCAAGACAATTCGTTGATTTCTAAATTCGGTGTAGTATTAGGTGGCATTGTACTCTCTGCTCCGCAAAGTAGTATCTTATCAAGCGAATGAACGGCTACCACAGGCTCATCCGACTTCAGAAGGGCCATAGTGTAGCTTCTGCTTATCCCTCCCCCTACTAATAAATGCGCCCGGTGACTCCCCAGCGGTGGCCGCAAATCAAACAAACAAACTGGTCGTAACGGGCGTATACAGAAGTTGGGGGAGCATAGTAAAGCAACCACGGATGTCACGGATTGCATAGATAAAAGGCATTAAAAATCAGTGAAATCGGTGAAATCCGTGGTTATGTAGGTCTGGAACGCCGCTCCCCCCCAACTAATAGATGCGCCCGGTCGTAATCGTTCAGGTTGCGGCTGGAAGTTGCTTAAATAGAATGCGAACACACCTTGTTTTCAAAGCAGACGTAATCAGACAATACTTTGCAGCAGCCAATATATTAGCGCAGATACGATTGCCGTCGTCGGGATCGTCAGTACCCAGGTGACCAGCATCTCCTGTCCCACTAGCCAACGCACCTTGTTGACGCGCTCGGCGGCTCCCACGCCCATGATGGCAGAGCTTACTACCTGTGTGGTGCTCACAGGGCCTCCAACCAGGGCGGCGCCGAGAATCACGGCTGCGGAAGCGGCTTGCGACGCGAATGCGTCCACCGGGCGGATCTTGTAGATACGTCCCCCTAATGTTTTGATCAAACTCCAACCCCCAAACGCAGTGCCCAACGCTATGGCTCCTGCGCAGATCGCAATCACCCAGATGGGGACATGAAAACTATCTTGCACTCCGGCGGTGACCAATCCCATGGTGATGATGCCCATGGTTTTCTGAGCGTCATTGCTGCCGTGTGAAAGCGCCAGCCCCAGGGATGTAAATATCTGAAGGCGTTTGAATAGATTGTTGATTTTGGGAGTTGCCCCGCGACTGAGAAACATTACCAGGTGCATAAAGAGAAATCCCACCAGCAGGCCCAGGGGCGGAGAAATGAATAGAGCCAGCAGAATTTTGAGTAATCCATCCAGGTGAATGACCCCTACTCCCTCGGCGATGATCGCCGACCCTAACAGGCCTCCCAGCAAGGCATGGGAGGAGGAGGATGGAATACCTATAAGCCAGGTGATCAAATTCCATAAGATTGCGGACAGAACCGCCGCTATGACTACCGAGGTGGTGATTGCAGAAGGGTCGATAAGCCCTTTGCCTACTGTGTTTGCGACGGCTACTCCGAAAAGAAAAGGGGCCACAAAATGGGCCACAGCCGTCATGTAAAGGGCCATGCGCGGCGGCAAAGCGCGCGATGCGATTACCGTAGCCACGATATTGGACGAATCGTGGAAACCGTTCAAAAAGTCAAAAATCATTGACGCCGCGATCAGCACATAAAGGTAAATCATGAAGGTCTGTCTCCTTGAGGATGGTAGAGCAGAGTTTTCGCTTAATTTTTCCTGGCTCTCTGAGATATTGTGGGGCGCGGTACACGGATTACACGGATTATACGGATAAAGCCAATGAAAAATCCGTAAAATCCGTGTAATCCGTGTACAAAAAGAGTTTGACCACACAAAACATCAAAGAGCCATTTTTCTCTCAGAGCGCTCTGCCATCCGGGGGTAGAAGAGTTGGTTTACCGCTTCCCGATTTACTGACCCCGGCGGCAAAGTCGATCACCCGGCGGTTGAAATTGGATGCTTGTGTCAGGTGGGGAATATGCCCGCATTGATGAAAGGTGTAGCCTATCGCCTGTGGCAGAGTTTCGACCAGACGGGGGAAGGAGGCGGGGGCCAGGGTGAGATCTTTCGCCCCCCACATCACAAGAGTTGGAATCTCGATACGAGGCACTAATGTTGTGAGGTCCCTTGTTGTCCGAGTGGTGTAAAGGATGCGGGGAGTAGCGCGTTTGAAGTCTGCGGACAGCCGGCGGCGTATCGAGGCCGGCACGGAGCGGTTAGTTTTTTCTGTCCAACCCAGAATGATCTCGAATGTCTGTGCAGGTAGCGCATCCAGTATCTTTACACCAGGGTTGGGGCGGCGCATTGCTAACCGCAGGAGAGGGGAGAGCTGCTTTGGGTTGTAAAATGGGTCTGCGAGTACGAGTGCATGAACTTTGTCCGGGTGGTGCAAAGTGTATAGCAAACTCAGGTAGGCGCCCATGGAGTGACCAACTAACAGGAGTGGCCCCGATAACTCCAGATCATCGAGCCATTTCTCTAATTGCGTGTAATATGTTTCGATATGATACTTGTGGATTTCCTTGGGTTTGGCACTATCACCATGCCCTTGCAGGTCCAGGGCGTGAGCGCTGAACCCTCCGGCAACCAATGCAGGTATGAGTGAATCCCATTGGTGGAGTGATGCGCCGATCCCATGAATCAAAATTGCAGGAGGGCCGCTTCCGTGGGAAATAAAGTTGATATGATCTCTGTTCTCGTTAGTGTTCATAATTTCGTAGGTCGAATTTGGAAATTCGACCCTCCACGATCATGTGTCAGACCGAGTTTGTTCGAACACCTTTGCCAATTCGCGGCGCAATACTTTGCCGATGAAGGTGCGCGGAAACTCATCCAAAAATATGACCACTCGAGGCACCAATTCAGGGGGCAGACGACGTTTGCAATAAGCAATCAAGGCTTGTGATGTTGGGCGTTCTCTTTTTGCAATCACGAACGCGATAGGCTGGCCAGCAATGGCGACCACAGCCGCTTCTTTGACTTGGGGAACCTCGAATAAGACCTCCTCCACATCCCGAGGAAAAGCTGGCTGATCGGGTTTGTTGGGGTACCACATATCGGCTTTGCGGGCGATGATGCGGACATATCCCTCCTCATCGGCTTGAGCCACATCCCCGGTGAGCAGCCAGCCATCAGCGCGCAGGACAGCATCGGTTGCTTCGGGATCGTTCCAGTAACCCAACATGACCTGGGGGCCGCGCACCGCCAATTCCCCGATCTGACCTGTGGGGACATCTTTGGCCCCATGTCGCAGCCCTACTACGCGGGCCTCTGTCGAGGGCAGGGGGATGCCAATGCTGCCTACTTTGCGCAGTCCGTTGAGCGGGTTGGCGTGAGTCACGGGCGACGCTTCTGTCAGACCGTATCCCTCCACCAGTCTGCCGCGGGTCAGTTTCTCGAAGGCTTCTTGTACCTCCATGGGAAGTGGAGCCGAACCGCTGATGCAGGCCCGAATCGAACTAACCCCGTACTTCCGCACTCCGGGCTTATCTTTAATAGCGACGTACATTTGCGGCACCCCAGGGAAAATCGTAGGGTGATAACGTTTGATGGTTTCGAGGATATCAGTAACCTCGAATCTGGCCTTGAGAATCAGAGTTGCGCCCAGGGCAATGGGAACATTCAGAGCGGTGGTCATCCCATAGCTGTGGGAAATGGGAATGGCACACAAGAAACGTTCGCAGCCTTCTTTGGCGTCTGGGATCCAATGCCGGGTTTGGAGAGCATTAGCCACCAGGTTGCGGTGGGAGAGCATGACGCCTTTCGGAGCCGCGGTGGTGCCTCCGGTGTATTGGATGGAGGCTAAATCACCGGGACGCACATCCACTTCGGGAGTGAGTTTGCTCTGCGGGGCGAGAAGCCTGTCGAAATGGTGCATTCCATCTGATAGAGGTTGTTTCAAGCTGTGCTCTGATCGCTTTGCCCTTGAGAATCGCACCCCAAGTCGTTTCATGAGGGGCAGATAATCCGTTGCGCTGGTGAAGATGATATGCTGGATTGGGGTATTGGGTTGATCCTTAGCCTGGCGCGCAACCTCCTCGAATTGGGGGAGGGTGACTACAACCCTGGCACCGGCGTCGCCCGCCTGACGGATCAGCTCTTCTGGCTCCGTACTCGGTAGCGTGAAAACCACGACCGCCCCAGCCTTGAGCGTCCCAAAGAAACCGATAACGATTTGGGGCAGGTTGGGGAGCAGCAGCATAACCCGGTCGCCTTTGACAATTCCCAGAGCGAGCAAGGCATTGGCGAAACGGTTGACCTCTTGATTCAGGCGGCGGTAGGAAATGCGGCGACCCTCGAAGATAATCGCTGTTTTTCGTGGGAATCGCCGGTCTGAAGAACGCAGTAATTGGTGCAGCGGGACTTGGGGAATTGCCACCGTGAAGGGGATATTATCTTTGTAGTGTGACAGCCAGGGGCGTTTCTTCACCAGAGCTGCCCGGGCGGAGGTTTCGGATGATGACTCGTCTCTCCAGGACTGTCTGCGTTCATCCAAAGAGCAGCTGATGGCCCGGTTGACAGCTTCGCGCCGTTCCAGCATGACCATATGGCCTGAGGATCCCACATTGACATCCTCGGCCAGTGGAATAGCCTGACTAGTCTCTTCGAAGAGAGCGTGGTCGAATACTAAATCCCGGCTGCCGCGGATGGTCAGAGTGGGGACTGTCAGGCTTCTAAAAAGACTCCAACCATTCCACGGGAGAACGGTAGTGTGATACCAGGCGTGCATCACGTGCGGGGGAGCTGAAAGCCAGTCGCGGACGATGGGAGCCAACAGCCGGAGAACGGAAACGGGCAGCCTCAGGAGAAATCGATACAGCGGGTTGAGGTGAAATTCGCCCGTGGTTGCAATGAGAACAAGTTTCTCGATTCTGTTTGGGTGTGCCGCGGCATATTCGGCGGCCACTGCGCCCCCAAAGGAATGCCCGACTAGCACGAACTTCCCGGCCACTCCCAATACATCCAGGGCATTTTCCAGGTCAGTCTGGATCTGAGCCATGTGATACGGCCCAGCTGGCTTATCGGAGCGTCCATGCCCGCGCAAATCCAGGGCGATGACTCGATTTTGCACTGAGAAATCGCATAACTGGTATTGCCATTGGGTAGCCTGTCCCCCGTAACCGTGGATGAAAACGATTGTCCGCTGCGGATGATCTGGCGCGATGTCAATGGCGGACAGTTGAACCCTGGGTTCAGAAGATACACGGATTTCACGTCGGTATAGTTCGATATCTATGTCCATGTAGAAAGTCTACAATACTTATCGTAAAACGTAAAGAGATTCGTGGACAATCTGTCAGTGATGCTATAATTCGTATGCGTTCAGCCAACTGGTGAAATAGGACGCGGATTACGCGGATCAAACGGATTACCGCGGATTCTTTTAAAAAAAAATTAAAATCCGCTTCAATCCGTTTGATCCGCGTCATCTGCGTTCTATTAAGCAACTTTCAGCAGACGCCTGAACGATTGCTATAATCTACATAACTACTTTGTTTGTTTTTCTCAGCGTACTCCGCGATCACCGCGGTGACATTGGTTTTAGCTGCATAAGTTCAAAAAGAATGGAGGAGTCATGAAAATCGAAACTTCATCAATCCAATTGAGCACCCACGGCAACGCCGATATGCAAGACATCACCGGCCCAGTTGCCGAGACGATCCGTAATTCAGGTTTGAAGAATGGCATTGTGACCATCTTTTGCCCATCTTCGACCAGCGCGTTGACCACCATCGAGTACGAGTCTGGCTGTCTGAGCGATTTGCGCCGGCTGTTCGACGAGATCATCGACCCCGACCGGCATTTCGCTCACAACGCCCGCTGGCATGATGGCAACGGGCACTCTCACGTCCGCGCCGCGCTGCTAGGCCCCTCGTTGACCGTGCCTTTTGTGGATGGCCGCTTGACCCTGGGAACCTGGCAGCAAATCATCTTCATCGATTTCGACAATCGTTCGAGACGGCGCGAATTGGTTGTGCAAATTATGGGGGAGTGAGGGGGGCGGCGAATGGCAGGTGGCAAGTAGCGGATGGCGAATGGCGAATGGCGAGTCAGCGAGTTGGCGAGTCGGTGAGTCGGCGAGTAAGACCTTCCAGGTTTCTGAAATCCTGGAAGGTTTGTAATGAGTAAGCGACATGCATGGCAGCGTAGATTTGATAGTGGAACATCAGGTGGTACAATTGCGATGATGACGTTTTGTGTTCATAAAAAACTGGGAGCATGAGATATGGAAGCATATAAATTTGATACCACTATTCGGGAAAACGGAGTCATTCAGATTCCGGAAATTGCCAAGTTTGCGTCCCATCAGGTTGAAATCTTCATTTTGGTCAAACCGAAACCCCAACTAGCAACGGGGAAACCACAAACTATGAGTAATTTTCTTGCGAAATGGCGGGGATTCTTAAAGGGTTTCGACCCGGATGAAATGAAATACCAATACCTGCAAATAAAAATGTGATCATCCAGGCACTACAATCGAATATATCGGATTTTGAAGACGCGGTCCAGGAAAGTTCCGCAAAGAATGAAGGAATCAATGTGATTGTCACCCGCAACGAGGCTGATTTTAAAGACACAGACCTGGAGATACATAGCCCTGAGTCATTTTTGCGCTCC
Organism: Chloroflexota bacterium; assembly: GCA_043818215.1. GTDB lineage: Bacteria > Chloroflexota > Anaerolineae > Anaerolineales > UBA11858 > JBDRGC01. The sequence continues at coordinate 9,966 of JBDRGC010000002.1, forward strand.
AGACTCTAAATTACGGATCACCAGGCTTGTCAGGACTGTTGCAAAGTCGTAAGTTTCCCCCCCCGCTGCCCATCTGCTGCCCAACTCGGTAAAGGATTACACCTCGCCAACCGCACCCATCTGCTAATCCGCTTCAGTCCGCAGTCCAACCTGGCAGTAAATGCGAGTCGGGGAGCGCAAATGTGCGACGCACTTCGGAAGTGCGTCACACATTTGCACGGGTGAGTCATCGGTCGTCGGTCATCGGTCATCGGTCGGCTTTGCAAATATCCCCAAATGATTGCCCACCGCGCGTTGACGCCCCGGGATGCCGTTGTTGATGGGGGAGTTCAGCACGTTTGGATTGCCAAAATTCCCTTCGATAACCAGCGTGCTCGACCCGCCGCCATCCAGATTCATGGCTGTGTACCCGCCGTGAAAAACGATGATCTCGGCCAGTTCATTCAGCGTTGCGCCCTCCGAATAGCCTGGTTGGCGGCCATCGACGACGATGAGAATCAGCCGCCGGTTGGCCCGATCAAGCGCCACCGCCGACCGGGGAGCCGGCGACCCGCCCAACCCGTTGAGTGGATTTCCCCGTCTGACCAGCATGGCATTTCCGGAGATAGCATTGTGAGTTTTGCCAACTTGATCGTCGATGCGGGCTTGGTTTGTGGGAGACAAAAACAAGGTTGGTTCGTTATCTGTATCTTGAGAATAAAGATGGCCCTCAGACGCCGCCAGCCCGATCACGTCAACCGCATCACCGGAGTGGGGGTAGTAATCCAAAATAGTATGCGAATACCAGGGGGTGAAACCATCCCCGTTGATGGCGATCTGCACCCCAAACTCGTCCGCGAATTGTGACGTGGTGCGTGCCTCGAGGGGCAATTCTGCTTTGGGGTCGCCGGGGGTGACCAGCGCGCGGATACCATCAGCTTGTAGATCGATGATGATTACGTGTATCACCATTGGCCGCGGTGAACTGCGCACATCCCGGATGTATTCGACCCCCTGAAACAAAGTCTCTTGAGTGGGCTTGGGCTGCGGGCGAAAATTAATCGCCAGCCAGCCTCCGCCAGCGCACAGTACCAGCGCCAGTGCTGCGAGGGCCGTAGTCAGGCAAGTTATGCGAAGCGGTTTTCGGTTCATAATTAGGGGATCAGGGGCTAGGAATCAGGTATCAGGCGACCAGGCCTCTATCCTCCGTCCTCTGTCCTCTGTCCTCCGTCATCCGTCCTCCGTCATCCGTCCTCCGTCCTCCGTCCTCCATCCTCTACCCTCTACCCTCCGCCTCCCGCATAGCGTTGAAGGCCGCAATGCCCACTTCGATGATGTCCAGCGACGGCTCGCGGGTGGTCAGGTGTTGCAGAGCCAGATTGGGTTTGATAATCGCTTTTACGAGAGGCGAATCCAGATGGGCGGCTGTCCAGCGGATGTACTCGTAGGCCAGACCCGCTAAAATGGGGATGAAAAGCAACCGGCTGGTCAACCGCCACGCAAGCGACATCGGACCGAGCAATGAAAACGCCAACACCGACAGCAAAACCAGGGTGAGCAGAAAGGCAGTCCCGCAGCGGGGATGTTCCACAGAGTATGTATCCACATTTTCTGGCGTGAGTTCGACCCCGGCTTCGAACGCGTTGATCGTTTTGTGCTCGGCGCCGTGGTACGCGAAAACGCGCTTCACATCTGGCATCAACCCTATAGCCCAGATATAGCCAATCAGCAATAGCAGGCGCGCGACCCCCTCGGCCAGATTGCTCCACCAGGCATTTAGCTCTAAATATCGCTCGGCTAATTGTGCAGCCGCGGCCGGAGCCAGGAAGAATAAGCCAATCCCAAAAGTCAGGGAAAGTCCCAGGGTCAGATACAACGCTGGGCCTTCCAACTGCTCGTCCTCGCCGGTTTGCATATTCGCCGAAAGGGTCAGGGCACGCATCCCCAAACCCAGGGCATCCCACAGGAGCACTAACCCCCTCAAAAAAGGAATTTTCGTCAGGCGGCTTTTATAGATGCCGCCTAATTCTTCGGTGTGGATCACAATCTCTTGGTCGGGTGTACGCATGGCAACAGCCACTGTCTTTGCGCCGCGCATCATCACACCCTCTATCACAGCCTGTCCGCCGTAGTTGGGTAATTTATCGGTCATGATTTGTCCAAGTTAAAGAAGAAATGGATCAGGGCATCGATGCCTTTGTACCACGTCGGCAGATGCAGTTTCTCGTTAGGCCCGTGCATATTGTCGCTGGGAAGACCGAACCCCGTGTTTACGGTTTCGACTCCCAAGATTTGCTGGAAATACACCACTACCGGGACGCTGCCGCCTTCGCGTTTGAACACTGGATGCACCCCCCAGGCGGATTCGGCAGCCTCGATGTAGGCCTGCACCCACGGGGAGTTCCGGTCGCTGATCGAGGGGAGGGAGCCGGCCATTTTGATGACTTCCCATTTGACGGTGGGAGGCGCGTTGGTTTCCATGTAATCTAGCAATTGCTGGTGGACCTCGTCGGGGTTTTGATCGGGAACCAGCCGGCAGGAGATTTTTGCCATTGCGTAAGCGGGCAGCACAGTCTTGGAGCCTTCTCCCGTGAACCCTGAGAGCAGCCCGTTGACCTCGAGCGTGGGCCGTCCGCCAGTGCGTTCTATGGGGGTGTATCCCTCTTCGCCCCATAGGGCCGGCGCGCCAGTATTTTCCAGATACCAGGCCTCGTCTACGGGGAGACGGGCCAGTTCGGCTCTCTCTTCCGTGTCCAGGGTGCGGACATTGTCGTAGAAACCGGGCAGGGTAACGCGGCCTTTTGCATTGTGCATCCCAGCGATCAATTCGGTCAAGACCTGGGCCGGGTTATGCACCGCCCCGCCGAAAACCCCGGAGTGCAGGTCGTGATCGGGACCCCAAAGCCGTATCTCGAAGTATGCCAGCCCGCGCAGCGCGTACGTGACCGTGGGCAGGTTGGGCGAGATCATACCGGTGTCAGTGTTGAGCGCGAAGTCGCAGGCCAGCAAATCCTTGTGCTCCCGGATGAACGGCGCCAGGTGCGGGCCTCCAATTTCTTCTTCACCCTCGATGATGAATTTCACATTGACCGGCAGTTTGCTGGTTTCGACAATCGACTCGATGGCGTTGAGCGCCGCCGTGATCTGCCCTTTCATATCGGTTGCGCCGCGGGCGTAAATATTCTCTCCGCGCACGCTGGGTTGGAAAGGCGGACTGTCCCACTTGTCCAACGGTTCAGCCGGCTGCACATCGTAGTGCCCGTAGATCAGAACGGTGGGGGCCGATTCCCCGGCGTTCAGCGATTGGCCACAAACCAGGGGATGCCCGTCGGTGGGGTATATTCTTACATTCTTCATCCCCAGGGCTTCGAGATGGTTGGCAACCCATTCGGCTGCGCGTTGAATATCGCCCTTATGCTCGGGATCAGTGGATACAGATGGAATGGCCGTAAAAGTGATTAGCTCATCTAAAAATCGGGTGTGATTTTTATGAGCATATTCGATTGCGGAAGTTCGGATGTCAGACATGATTTTTGTAGTACCTCAACTTTGGGTTTGAATAGAATTTGCGTAGTCGCCCCCCCAACCCCCCAACTTTGGGGGGAGCAGAAGGACTTCCCCCAGAATTGGGGGTGGGGGGGAATGAAATGGTAAATGGTAAATGAAGTGCATACAGCGCAGCCAGCATTTACCATTTATAATTCACCATTTACCATTTACAATTCGGTTATGTTTGTGCGGAATTCAAAGACGCACAATTTTCTATTTTGGTGGGCAGAAAATCATTTATGATTCCAAGGGTCTCTTAGTAAAACCGTGGTGCAATATCATGCCCTTTGGGTACGCATCCTATGGGATGCAATGCACTACTAACATTTTGAGCAACTTCGTTGGGGGGCTGGGGGGGCAAAAATTATTACCCTCCGCCATCAGAGTACACGGCCAACAGATCGCCAAGCAATTTATTGCCAACCCACGGTATGAAGCGTGTAACCTCTGAAAACTGGAGCCCAGTGGCCCACACCTGGGAGCGATAGCGGCTGGCGTCGCAGCTATCTTGGGGTTTGGCATAAGAACCATCGAGATGAACTGTAGTCCGGCCGTCAGATTTTGTGAACTCCACGCTGCTAACGCTCAGGCTGGAGGTGTATGTAGCATTATAAAGCGGGCCGCTGTATTGCCCGCTGGCGAACAGCCGGTCCAGAGCCAGTTGGATGTCTTGCTTTATGTCTCCCGTGCGATATAAGCCCGTGGTCAACGGAATGAGACTGTCGCCGCATCCAATTGGCCCGCCTGTGCCGAGGTGGACAAAATAGATCAATATTGCGTTCTCTGGAATGTATCCACTTGGAACCGGCGTGTTTGTGGGGGTCTCAGTTGGTGTCGCACTAGGCGTTTCGGTGGGCGTGGGTGTGTCTGTGGATGTTGCCGTGGGCGTGGACGTCTCCGTTGAAGTGGGGGTGGATGTGCCGGTTGGTGGGACTGGTGTTTCCGTGGGGGGAACATGCGTGGCACTGGGCGGAACCGGTGTCACAGTGGGGGCTGCTGGCAGCGTCGACTTGCATGCCATAAGAAAAGCAAAGGTGACGACAATTGCGCATAATTTCCAAAAAGGGCATGACCATATTTTCATGTTTCCAATCTCCAATCTCTAATCTCCAATCTCTAATCTCCAATCTCTAATCTCCAATCTCTAATCTCCAATCTCCAATCTCTAATCTCCAATCTCCAATCTCCAATCCCCAATCTCCAATCTCCAATCTCCAATCCCCAATCTCCAATCTCCAATCTCTAATCTCCAATCCCCAATCTCCAATCTCCAATCTCCAATCTCTAATCTCCAATCTCTAATCCCCAATCCCCAATCCCCAACTCCTCCAGAGTCCGAATCGCATTTAGGATACGTTGCAACACTTTCTCGCGCCCCACGATGGACATGCTCTCGAAGAGCGGCGGGCTGACGCGCTGACCTGTGACCGCCACCCGGATGATGCCGAACAATTGTCCGGCTTTCAGGCCAAGCTCGTCTGCCAGAGTGCGCATCGGCCCCTCCGCTGTGACGTGAGAAATCTCGGGGAGAGCCACCAGCACCTCGTAAGCGCCTCGGGCCGCGTTGGCCGAGTCGGCCGCACTCATCTTTTTGCCGATCAATTCTTCGGGGATGGGATGGACTTCGTCTTCGAAGAAGAACCCGGCTTTTTCGGGGGCCTCGCCGAGCGTCGCCAACCGGACTTGCAGGAGGGGCGCAATCTCCCGGAGTTTGTCATCATCCACGCAATAACCAGCCTTCTCGAAGAATGGCTTGATGCGTGCCGCCAACTCGTCAAGTTCCAGGTTGCGGATATGCAGGCCGTTGAAGTGGTCGAGTTTGCTGAAGTTGATTGCCGCTGGAGATGGGTTGAGCTTTTCGATACTGAATTTCTCGATCAGATCATCCATCGTGAAAAACTCGGTGTGGTCGTCATAACTCCAGCCCATCAATGCCGCCCAGTTGACCACCGCTTCTGGCAAATATCCGAGTTCCTTGAAATCGGAGAGAAAGATGGATTTGCCGTCTTTCATCAACTCAGTGAAATCGCGTTTGCTCATCTTGCCCTTGCCGCTGGGCTTGAGGAAGATGGACGGATGCACCCAAACGGGCTGCTCCCAGCCGAAGGCTGTGTAGATATGCCCGTGGAGGGGAAAAGTGGGCAGCCACTCGGATGTGCGGAAAACGTGCGTGATGCCCATCAAGTGATCGTCGATCACCACCGCCAAATGGTAAACCGGCAACCCATCGGATTTCACCAATATATAGTCATCGAGAGTCTTGTTTTCTACAGTTATCTCGCCGCGCAGGGCGTCGGTGACGGTGATGCTGCCCTCGGCGGGCATCTTGAAGCGGATCACGTGGCTTTCGCTAGCCGCCACGCGCCGGCCCGCTTCACCGGCGTCAACATTCCGGCAGGGGCACTTTTGGCGCGTCGGGTGTTTGCCTTTCTTCCGCCGTTCCTGCATGGGCGGCTCCGGCGGGCAGAAGCAGTAGTACGCGTAGCCGCCTTCGATCAATTGTTGGGCGTATTGCTGGTAGATTTCCTTGCGCTCGGATTGGCGGTAGGGCGCATGGGGGCCTCCCACGTCGGGGCCTTCGTCCCAATCCAAACCCAGCCAGCGCAGACTCTCCATGAGTTCATCTTCGGCGCCGGGGACGTAGCGTTTTTGGTCGGTGTCCTCGATCCGCAAGATGAACTGTCCCCCCGTTTGGCGGGCCAGCAAAAAATTGTACAGGGCTGTGCGCCCGCTTCCCAGGTGAGTTCTCCCGGTTGGAGATGGGGCGAAACGTACCCGGACGGGCTTCATTGGTTTGCTCATATTTCTCCTCAGATTTGATTGCGCAAGTGGCAGGTGGCAGGTGGCAAGTCAATGTCATTAAGTGTAGCCATCGGCGGATTATCGCGCAGCATCCCCTTGCGGGACGAATCCGCCTGGAGCATGGCAGGAACATATATTTGCTCCTGGCGGATCCGTGATCCGCCAGCCACTGGCTTTTAACTTAATGACACTGAGTGGCAAGTGGCAGGTGGCAAGTGGCAAGTGGCAAGTATGAAAGATTTACTCTGTTTACCAAATTACCAACCTACCAACCAACCTACCTACCAACCTACCAATCTACCAATCCACCAATCTAAAATTCCAGCGCTTTGTGTCTCAAAAGTACACTCTCGACTAATCCAATACCCAGCAGCATAGATAACAGCGAGCTGCCGCCGTAACTGACAAATGGCAATACCAGACCGGTCACTGGCAGCAGGTTGAGATTCATCCCCACATTGACTATGGCCTGGAACGCCAGGAAGGTAGCCACACCGTAGGCGATCAACGCCCCAAAGGTGTCGCTTGCCAACCGCGCCGCTCGCAGGCAGCGCATGATCACAAATATCAGCAGTCCCATCACGAACATAGTGCCCACGAACCCAAATTCCTCGGATAGAGCCGAGAAGATAAAGTCGGAGTGGCGCACCTTGAGAAAACGCAATTGCACCTGAGTTCCGCTTTCGTAACCTTTACCAAACCAACCCCCGGATCCTATACTGATCAACGCCTGATGAACATTGTAGATTGCTCCGTGGCGGGCACCGGGGTCGGGGAACAGGAAAATGAGGATGCGCTCGATTTGGTAGGGCTTGATAATCCCGTTTTCGTTGGTTGGATCGTAACTGAGAATCAATAACGGTAAACTGATGGCCGCGCTGATGATTCCCGCTCCGACGGCATAGAGCAAATGTTTTACTTGCAATCCGCTGGCCCACACCAGGGCAAACCAAATCACAAAGATCACAATAGATGTGCTCAAGTCGGGCTGCAACAGGATCCATATCACGATGCCCATAGTGAGTAGAAAACTACGCGCCACCCATTTTAGGTCGTGTATCTTTTCCTGGTGGCGGGTAAGAAAGTCTGCCAGCACCAGAATGATCACAATCTTGGATAGCTCCGAGGGTTGAATTAATATAGGCCCCAAGTGGAACCAGCGGTTGGACCCAAAGAGTTGACCCCCAACAGTATTCAGCACTATCAAGATGAAAGCCATACCCCAATAAAGCAGACGGCTTAAAGATGCCCACAATCTATAATCGATTGCCGCGGTGATGAACGTTACTACGAAGCCAGCGACAGCAAAAATTATTTGTTTTTGAACGGTATTGGTTTCGATAAGCTCGATATTTCCGGCAATAGCGGAGCGAATCATAGTAACGCCGAAGATGGTCAACAATACCACGGCTCCGAACAACCAGAAATCGAAGTGATGCCAGGGGGTATCGCGCATGAGAGTTGATGAGTGTGGAGAAAGTCCAGCCAGGCCCCCCTGACCCCCCAATTCTAGGGGGAATCCTGCTGCCTCACAGAATTGAGAAAGATACTTCTACTCCCCCCAGAATTGGGGGGCTGGGGGGGGGGAATGAAATGGTAAATGGAAAATGGTGAATGGTAAATGGTGAATGGTAAATTGTAAATGAAGTGTATACAGCATTTACCATTTATAATTCGCCATTCACCATTTACAATTCGGTTATGTTGGTGGGCTGGGGGGGCATATCGCTCCAATGCCAAGGATTCCCCCCAGAATTGGGGGGCTGGGGGGGGAATGAAATGGTGAATGGAAAATGGTGAATGGTGAATTGTAAATGAAGTGTATACAGCATTTATCATTTATAATTCGCCATTCACCATTTACAATTCGGTTATGTTGGTGGGCTGGGGGGGCATATCGCTCCAATGCCAAGGATTCCCCCCAGAATTGGGGGGTTAGGGGGGCTGGGGGGCACTCGTTACTACCTCCTCCGTCTGGGGCCGCTAATAGGGATGTCAGCGATCAGCCGTTGCTGGCGGCCATCTTGATTCATCTCGATTTTCACCGCCCGGGAGTCGATATTGATATGCCGCGAGATGACTTCGATGATTTCGTCCTTCATAGTTTCCAGCGTGGAAGTTGTCAGGTTAGTGCGGTCATGGATCAATACCAGATGGAGGCGTTCTTTGGCCTGACTTGCGCTTTTGCGGTTTTTCCCCAGAAGGCGGCTGACGAGACTACTCATTGTAATTGCCTCCTCCAAAGCGGATCAATTTACCAAGCTGAGCCAGGATACTCCCCCGTTTGCTTAACTCCATAAAGGGGACAGATTCACCCATCATGCGGCGAGAGATATTGCGGAAGGCTTCCCCGGCCTGACTTTTCCCATCAAGGGCAATCGGAGTCCCCCGGTTGGTGCTGATAATGACTTTTTCGTCTTCGGGGATGATACCGATCATTTCGATAGCCAGCAAATCGACGATGTCTTCAGTTGAGATCATATCGCCCCGCTGCACCATTGCCGGGTTGATCCGGTTGATGATCAATTGTGCCGGTCCTTTTTCTTCTGCTTCGACTAACCCGATGATGCGGTCAGCGTCCCGCACTGCTGAAATCTCCGGGTTGGTGACCACAAAGATGGTATCTGCCGGGGCGATGGCATTGCGGAAGCCGCGTTCGATCCCCGCGGGCGAGTCGATGATGATCCAGTCGTGGTCGGAGCGCAGCTCGTTGCACAGGCGTACCATATCACTGGGCGAGACGGCTGTTTTGTCGCGGGTCTGCGCAGCCGGGATGAGGAAAAGCCCTGTTACTCGTTTATCGCGTATCATGGCCTGACGCAGCCGGCAGCGTCCTTCCACCGCATCGACCAGGTCATAAACGATACGGTTTTCCAGACCCATAACTACGTCCAGGTTGCGCAGGCCAATATCAGCGTCAATACAAACCACTTTCTGCCCTATGGATGCCAATGCAGCGCCCAGGTTGGCAGCGACGGTGGTCTTTCCCACGCCGCCTTTGCCGGATGTGATTGTGATTACTTTAGCTGTCATCTATTTTCCTTTGATTTTCCACGGCTCCGCAACGACTTGTCCATCTTTCAGGTGAGCCATCTCGGGTTTTGGACTTTTTCTCTGCGGCGGAGTGATGCTGATTTTATCAGCGATCCGCAATTGGGTGGGCGATAAATCTAGAGCGCAGACTACCGCGTTTTCATCGCCCTGAGCGCCGGCGTGTACTGTGCCGCGTAAATGGCCCCACACGAGCACATTCCCGGCCGCGATGATCTCGGCTCCAGGATTGACATCGCCAATCACTGTCACATGGCCGGGGTGTTTGATGCTGTGCCCGGAACGCAGTGTACGCTGCACTAAAACCGCTTGCTCGCCCCGAAGCGCGGTCTCCAAACGGCGGGTACTGCGGTCTGGGCGGGGCTTAGACATACGTGTGGCCAGTCCCAAAGCTTGAGCCGCGCGTTCCGTGGTGGGCGAATTACTGAGCACAGTCCGCAAAGAAATGCCGCGCTCAGATAGTTCATCCCGGAGTTGTCCTACTTCAATCGATTTCAGAATGTGGTTGCCAACGTCCAAGGTTATCCCTGCCCCATGCAGAAAATCACCCTGCTGGTCGACATGTTCGAGCAGGGTCTTTCGGGCTTCGGGCCACTTTCCTTCGCCCAGCGTTATTAGCAATCCTTCTCGAATGCCCTTGATTTCGATTTTGGTGGGCATGAAGTCTCCAG
>JBDRGC010000003.1:0-2951 GCA_043818215.1 Chloroflexota bacterium
TTGGATTCACTGGTTTATGTCTGGAATGCACGGCATGGGTGTCTCTTGAAGCCTTCGACCATTATAGGGATGAAAAGAGGATAAGAGAGTTACGGAATAAGGTCTATGGGACACGGCCGGCGTGAACCATCTTTACGACGAAGACGACATCTTCGACCCTGCTAGGAAGTACCCAGCCTCAGAAGTCTTCAAGCCTACCCGCTATTTTACCGGGTGCCGGCACTGGCGGGAACCGGTAATCGTGGGGCGGTATATCGTTACCTGCTCATCCTGCGTTACCAAAAGCAACCTGCCGCCGCCTACTCCAGACTTCGGGGTTTACATGGCCATAGGCTGGCGTGAAACCCTGGGGCGAATGTGGACTAACGGCTCTTACCTGAAGCGCCTGGCCGAAGCCCGGCCGTATCCTGCTCTGTTTGTTGACTGGCCAGATGGCGGGGTGATTCCGGTATCCCAGATAAATACACTGGTTGAAATCTGCCGGTCGAAGATGAGCCGCGGGAAACAGGTCGACCTGGGGTGCCACGCCGCTCACGGCCGGACTGGAACGCTGCTCGCCTGTCTGATTGCCAGGGTTGAGCACCTGAACGGCCGGAAAGCGCTGGAAGCAGTCAGGTATCGGTACTGCAAGTGGGCAGTGGAATCCAGCGCACAGGAAAGGGCAATCACGGAATACGCTGAAAAATATGCTGTCAGGAGGAAACGAAAATGAAGCGAATTCTGAGCATAGACTGGGATTACTTCTTCAGAATCCCGCCTGACGACGAAGATTGGGAGGCTCTGTATGATTGGGGCGGGAAAGAGAACTCGTTATACATCGACGGGGTTATCTGGCTTCTCCGTGCAGCGTCTTTCTACGAACTCGGACGCGAACTGCCCGGGACCACATCGGAGGAGCTGGGATTCTGGGACAGGTTCAGGTTCAACCCGGGGTGCGAACTCGTTGTTGTTGATTCCCACGCCGACATCATCCAGCACATCGATAGTCAAGTGGCTGAGGTAATCAGCTTTGATGCCCACCACGACGCCTACAATCCCGCGGACAGCGTTATCAGCAACGGCTTTGTTACCTGCGAGAACTGGGCGTCCCTGGCTGTGGCCAACGATATCAAGGTGAGTGTCCGGTATCCATTTTGGCGGGCGGCTAATCCCGACGCGAAGCCGAAAGAAAAGGGACTGCGTAGGCAGATTGATACTCCGAAACAGTGCTTACGCAGACCCTTCGACCTGGTTTTCGTTTGCCGGAGCGGTGCCTGGACGCCCCCATGGTTAGACCAATCCTTTTTTGCTTTCATTGACGCCTGCCCGGTCGGCCGGCGCAAGGTATCCGTTTTACCGCGCACAATCGACATGGAGGAAGCCAAAAAGATGGCTGAAGTCACCCTGGATTTTTATGCGGCGATAAAACTCCACAAACAGAACAAGAAGTTAGACACCGCAAACCACGCGGTAGTACCAGCCGAAGAATTAAGGAGGGTTTGAAATGTGGGTTTACATCGAGAGTGAGCACAACCTTTGGACAGTCGGGTTCTACGCACCAGACGGCAAGTGGAACCCTGACTCGGACCACGACACCCGGGAAAGCGCCAGGGAGCGCGTCAATTATCTGAACGGAGGACGAAATGAATAAACAGTTTTATTGCCTGGTAGGTGCGGATTGTAAGAACGAGGAATGCAAATCTTGCCCGGCGCGTAATCTGCATTCCCATACCGATGAGGGGAAGTGTCTTTCACAGGTCGGGGGTGATTGCCCGCCGTGTATGCTATCGTTTGCGCCACCTGCCCAACCGACTTCTGAAGTCACCATCAAGGTCAACCCGAACAATGATGAGGCCGTCGTCGTCATGGCTGAAAAAGCCGGGCGCTTCCTGGGTTACGCTCAAACCCGCACCATCCAGAGCGTCGACGATGAGAAACTGGCTACCGATGACCTGAGCCTCATCGGCCAACTCCTGAAGACCATCGAGGACAAGCGCAAAGAGTACGCCGGTCCCATCGACGAACACCTCAAAGCAGTCAACCTGACCTTCAAAAGATTTACCGCCCCGCTGCATGAGGCCAGTGCGATTCTCCGGAACAAGATTCTTGAGTTTCATGCTTCGCAGAAACGCCTGGCCGCCGAGGCCGAGGAAATCAACCGGCTCCGCATGGAGGCCGCCCGCCGGGAAATGGAACTGAAGGGCGAGTTGTCCGAGTCAGTTGTCCTGGTTGACGCGCCGCCGGAACCGCCGAAGACAGTCCATGCCAGCATCAGCTCGGGCAGCGTCCGGCAGATTCCGGAATTCGAAGTGGTCGACATGAAACTTCTTCCACCCGAGTTTCTGATGGTAAACGAGGTTGCCCTGGGGAAACAGATTCGGGCTGGCCGGCGCGATATTCCTGGCGTCCGCATCTGGATGAAGGATAGTCTGACCATCCGGGGAAAATAGACTGAGGGACAGCGATGGCAGTTTGTAGATTGGCTATTATGGCGTTTCTCGATGGCGGGAGCCCTGCGCCTGGATACTCCAAGGATGATTTGGAAGATTGCATTGACTTTGGCCAGCAATCATTAGAATACGGCATAGAAAAGGGTTTTGACGGGCAAGACTGGAGATGCTTTATAAAATGGGCGAAAAGGGCTCTACGGATGGGCGCATATGATAATCCGTAAGGAGGAAACAAAATGAAATACAAGGTCTGGAAAAAGCGGGTTCAAAACTTTTCCGGTGAAGATATCGTGCTACCCGAGGGGGTTGTTATCATCAAGTGCAAAGAGCATCTAACATATACCCGCATTGTCTTTTTGGAACCGGTGCCAGAACCGTCTCCAGAGCCAACCGGCTAAGCGAGCCGCTCAGGCATAGACAAGGGTGGTATAATGTATCGGAAAGCTGGACTACGAGGGCTGTACGGGCATTGTAGTGATAGTAGGCACGAAAAAGTCGGGTGAAATGGGGGTTTAGCCATGC
>JBDRGC010000004.1:0-3502 GCA_043818215.1 Chloroflexota bacterium
AGTCTATGACGGCCATGGCCGCGTCGAGGATGCGCTGGGTGGAGCGGTAGTTCTGCTCGAGGAGGATGACTTGTGCATCGGGGAAGTCTTTCTCGAAGCGCAGCAGGTTGCGATAATCGGCGCCACGCCACGCGTATATCGACTGGTCCATGTCCCCGACGGCAAAGATATTATTATGAAACGAGGCCAGATGCTTGAGCAACGCGTACTGAGCCATATTGGTGTCCTGGCAATTGTGGACCAGTATACCAGTTGCGTAGAAATTGTGGTTTCCCTCTACCGCAATGTCATAGACAAACTCGTCAGTTATTTGCACAGGCTCAATAGCGATCACATCGACATCTACCGGGCAATCCAGCAGAAATTCTTCAATAGCAGCCTTTGCCGATGCAGGAGATTGCACCACCCGTTGAGCATCTAGCACAAGACATTCATATCCTATTTCAGTATATAATTCTTGGACCTCTTCCATCTCCTCTTGTGTATGCCAGTAGTTAAAGTCTGCTACTTCAACTACCTTGGGAGCAAGTGAGTATACGAAGTCGGGACATTTGTGTCGTCCGTCGCTAAAAGTGACCCATCGTTCTCCTTTGCCGGTGTAAACAAGTTCTGGTATCTCCAGATCATTGATCACTTGCTCCGGTAACGTCGGCAGATTATCCCTGGTATATAGAGGAGCCCCGATAAAGTGCTCGACTCTTCGTGCTTTTTCTTCGGGTGATAGCCCATCCCAAAAACGCCGTCGGCTCTCAGCAGCCTTGGCGAAGGTGGCTTCGTCCGCCAGTGGTTTATCAGTCAACATGCGCTGGCGCAAAACCTCTCTCCCTTCAGCCGACAGTTCATACGGGCGTTTATAGTCAGGATCAAGGTGTTTTTTCCTATGAATTGAGAATTGATACTTGCTGTGGTAAACAACCCCGCAATCCGGGCATACCAACTCGGGGTAAGCTTTGTGCCGGGCTTTGTGCATCATCTGCGTTTGGTAAACCTCACCGCACTCATTACAGATATTGACATTTGGGGCAGTGTGAGAAGTTTCCCATTGAAGAATATCGCCAATACGCAGTTCCCTGGCGGGAATAAACTCCCCATTGGCATACACTAAATGGTCCTCCGTACATATCAAATCACGTATGGTCTTTTTCTTGTAGGCAGTCTTGTATCTGTTACGCTTGTCGCACCTCTTGGCAATAGTAATCTTTAATATCCTTTTACTCTTTGTGGGAGTTTTACTCCATCCGATGACAGTTTTTACCTCCTGTTGCTTCGTTTCCACATTGAAACTCAGAACATGAACCGGCTGCTTCGCCTCGACGATTTCTCCAAGAGGCTTGCTGCTCCCGTCAGCCAATAGAATAGGAGTAGCATAGGGTAAACATTCGTCCACCAGGACGTGCTCGTAACGGCGGGCGTATTTCTCCCGCACGGCGGGCTGCTCTTCCAACAGGTAAGCCGTCCAAAGCAGCAAGTCGTCAAAATCGAGGGCGTTGCTGGTGAGCAGGGCCTGTTGGTAGCGCTCGTAAACACGCTTGACAATCTCGTCCCGGTAGGTTTGGACGGGGAAGCCATCGGGCAGGATCAATTCGTTTTTGGCCCGCGAAATGGAGCCGTGTATCCCCTGGGGCCGGTAGAGTTTCGGGTCGATGTTCAGGTCTTTAAGCACTTGTTTGACAACGCGCAGCTGGTCATCGGCGTCGAAAATGACGTAATTGGATTGGAACGGCAGGTGTTCGGCCTCCCGGCGCAGAATGCGGGCGCAGGTGGCGTGGAATGTGCCCAGGGTGAGGCCGCGGGTGGCCTTGCCCAGGGCTTCCATCACGCGGCTTTCCATCTCCCGCGCAGCTTTGTTGGTGAAGGTGACGGCTAAAATGTGATAGGGCTGCACGCCCATATAGCCAATCAGATAGGCGATGCGATGCGTGAGGACGCGCGTCTTGCCGGAGCCGGGGCCGGCCAGCACGAGGATGGGGCCGGTTCCAGCGACTACGGCTTGCTGCTGTGGGGGGTTGAGGCCGCGGAGGAAGTCCATAGATGACATCAATTATATTAAGGCGATTGGCAATATTTTTTGAGCAATTTTAGCCCTACTGTTTTACCACATCAGACGGAAGCGGCAATCTCTCTAAAGCACGCGGGGCTTAGAGTGGACGGTAACGATAGTTTTCTAATTCCTCTTTCGTCAATTCATCTGGGTGAACCAGCCTATAGTGTTTTTCAGATGATATAGCAATTCCCTTTTCCGTTAACTCTAATTCAAATAGAGCAATTAATGAGTCTTCCATGAACTGAGCAGCAATGGGACGAGTAATAAGATCAGGGAATTTTGTGTCGCAGACTGCGAGGTCTTGTTCGATTTGCACAACCCCTAGTTGGTCTGTTCCACCTTTAGCCTGAACTGGAAGCACATAATGAACCCCCCGCTTGTCAAGGCCAATGTATATTTCATCGGTTTCAACTTGTCCTATTCCAGGCACCGTTGTTCTCAAATGATTTTGCAGTGAATAGCACGTTAATCCGGTGAAAATATCGATTAGCCGATTATATCGAAGTTTGGCTAAAAGGCCCTGCTCATCATTCAACGCGTATATCCCGATTAGTCCTGGGGTAGAGTCAGGTACTTTGGTTTCAGCTAACATCTCAGTTGGAGAAATCTTTGCCGTGGTCACAAGCGCAAAATTGTAGAGTGCCCTACCTGCTGGTCTGATAATCCACTCATATCCACCTGGGGCTTTTTCAATGATGCTTTCAGGAAGTTCTCTACGATATCGGAACGAATATAAAACATCGCCCAGGTTTTTGGGGAGTTGAATCCCAAGTTTATTGGCTGCGCTAACAATTTCTTCCCTCACAAACGAAACTTCCGAATCGCCTTCCTGGTAATGTTCGAAGAAAATCGCCTCTATCAATCGCGTATAGCTATTCTTTTTTCTTGCCATATTATCACCTTCTTAGCCAAGCCACCGGAGGATTACAACCTCTTCGCGTAATTCTTCTTTGGTAGCTGTAGCAAATCGCGTCCTGAATAAATCTGTTCTTACAACTTCATACCCAAGCATTTGAGCCAAATCTGCCAGTAGTTGCCCTGTTCGAATCATTATTCTGAGATACGAGGCCTGGTCACCAACTACATAAGCCAGTTTAGCTCCTGGGCGCAGCACTGCTCGTAGATTAGCAAGATGACGCGCCATTCCGCCAAAGTACAAGCGTGTAACTCGAGCATAAAGTTTTTCGAACCCGGATGTTTTTCCCATTTCTATTCTACGGTTCTCGATTTTTTCAGCGAGTCTTTGAATCTCTGCATGTTTACTCACCCACAGACCATCGGTGTCATCTTTGTATACGCCGCGTGTGTTCGAACGCACGAAATTCTTTTTGGATGCACGCAACTCTGTCTTGTTTTCTATAAAACCAAGAATAACTGATTCGAGTCTTGTGGTTCTCGAATAATCTTTCTCGTTTGGGTAAGGAGGAGAAGTTATAACTGCGTCAATCGAAACAGGGT
>JBDRGC010000005.1:0-3837 GCA_043818215.1 Chloroflexota bacterium
ACGCAGAGAAAAACCTAAAACCAAGTTTAGGAATTCATGCCAGAATCTGAGCAAAGTTCCGAAATCTTAAACTGATTTTCAATAATCTCAGCGATCTCCGCGTGCTCTGCGGTGAAATAACCTTTTTTCAGTGGACTCATCTCCTAATTTTGAAATCAATCCATTGGCGGGGGTCGGGTTCATAAACTGTAATCACCTTTACCAATACTCACCCGCCCGCCACTGCTGGAATATATGCAATCCGGTCTCCGTCGGCGGGGACGTCACTCAACTCTGCTTGCAGGCTGTTACACATAATAACCTTGACCTCCTCCGCTGGCAGGCCCAGCATATCTCGGATTTCGGCCAATGTGGTACCTGGCTCAACTGCGACGATTTTAGCTTCGCCGATGGAAAGTTCAGGCAGGTATCGCCGTAATGTGGCAAAGACGTGAACTTCGATTTTCATAGGTTATTGATTTGGGTGTGTTTCATTTCATTTGAAAGCGCTGATTGAGTGGGCGATATGTATTTCGTCGCCCGTATCGAAATCAAGCGATATTATTTGGTCAAAGCAATATTTCTTGGTTTCGATACGCCGGAAAAGCATCGGCTACTCAACCGGCGAAATGACTTACTCCAAATCAAATGAAACACACCTTATTGATTTACTCGTATCATTGCGAACGTGGCGAAGCGATCTCCCTCCCGACAAGGATGAGATTGCTTCAGCGGTAAAGCTGCTTCGCAATGACAACTGTAAGGTTTGGCTGCTACAGGAGGCCCTGCTGTGTGAATCAAGAGTGGATTGCATCTTCACGCGCAATCCACTCTGGTTGATGTTATTGTTTAGTCTTCGTGTACCCAGGCGTAGACTTCGTCCAGAGTCGCGTCGGCCATGGTCCACTTTACATTGTGAGGAGGCAGTTCCTCATCGCGCATGAATTCTGGCAGGCGGTCGTCTGCGGAGGTGAAGCCAGCCCGCTCGTTGAACAGACGCTCGATCTTGAGAACTTCCTTACCGATGGCGATCACATCGTTGCCAGTGACATCCATTCCCGTAACGCCGGCCACGGATTCGGCCATGCCAGCCCAGCCCTCGGCAATATCAAGGATGGGGAAGGCAATGAACAGGCAGTAGCCAGTGCTGTCGATGAAAGCGGTGGCTGCCTGGAAGGTGAGCGAGAGACCAGCTTTGTCTTCTTCGGATAGGGGGTCCACTTTGCCGCCCACGCCAGCGATCTCGGGAGCAATTGTGTAGCCCGAGGTGTGGTCAGCGCCCATGGGGGTGGTGGCGTAGGTGACGCCGATGCCCTTGATGGCGCGCGGTTCGTAAGCCGGCATAGATTGCCCTTTGACCGTCGGCACCCTGTAGACGCCAAATGCTTTGGCGGTGGCTTCCACGCCTTGGCCAAAGATACGGCCCAGGGGTGTCCCGTTGCGGATCTCGTCGAAGGTCTTCAGCGCACCTTCTTTGTCGCCAAATTCCAGATAGCCGCCATCCATAGCTACGGCGATGGCGTTGCCGGCCTCGATGGTGTCCAGACCGATGTCGTTGCATTCGCGGGTCATCTTGGCTACGTATTCGATATCGTCGATGCCGCAGTTGGCGCCCAAAGCCCAGGCGGTCTCGTATTCGACGCAAGAGACCATTGCCGAGCCGTCCTCGTTGGGATAGATATTGGAACACTTGATGATGCAGCCCGGGTGGCAGGCGTGGCCTGTCATGCCCTCGCCGCCGCGTTCTTCGACGACTTCGGCAATTCTTTCGCCCGAAATCTTGGCCGCGCCTTCGAATTGACCGGCACTGAAGTTGCGGGTGGGCAGGCCTCCCGCCTCGTTGATGATATTCATCAAGACCGCAGTGCCGAAGAGATTCAGGCCACCATCTTTCTTGGTGAGGGCGTGTTCCTGAATGGCCGCAGTGAGCTTCTTGCGGCCCTGCTTGAAGAGGTCCTGGTTGGCAATTTCTACGCCGGGGCCGCCTTTGTCATCGACGACGATGGCTTTGACGCCGCGCACGCCCATGACGGCGCCCAATCCGCCGCGTCCAGCGTAGCGTCCAGGCTTGTTTTCCGGGTCGTTGACAGAGATGCCGGCGTTGGAGAGTTTCATCTCGCCAGCCGGCCCAATGCCGATCACGGCCGGTTTGTTGGGATATTTCTCCCATAAAATCTCGTCGACCTCGTACATGCCCTTGCCGGCCAAATCTGAAGCATCTTCGAATTCGACGCCGTCTTTGTTGATGACAAGCGTGTACCACTTGCCATCTTTGGGCATCCCTTCGATGATGATAGCAGCCAGCCCGAGCTTAGCGATTTTCTGACCAGAGAGACCACCTGAGTTGGTCTCCTTGATTCCACCGGTCAGCGGGCTTTTGCCGCCGAAGGAAGTGCGTCCGCTGCTGGGGGCGGCGGGGGTGCCGGTTACCCAGCCGGGAGCGATGACCACTTTGTTGTTCGGCCCCAGGGGATGGCAGGTTGGGTCTACCTCATCGAAAGTGATCGCAGAGGTCAATGCCCTGCCTGCCCAGCGCGCCCATTTTTCGGGCACATCTTCGTAGACGGCCTCCAGGTTACTCATATTGATACGTAAGATTTTCTTTGCCATGTTTTTCTCCTTTTGATACTATATTGGATTACTTGGGCCATTGATTAATCGCACTACCGCAAAAGTCGCATATTACCTGATGGCAGACGGCAGACCGAAGACGGCAGACGGCAGACTGAAGACGGCAGACGGCAGATCGCAGATCGAAGACCCTTCGACTTCGCTCAGGACAGACCGCCAAAATCGGGCAATTGGAGATAGTTTTCGCTGTACGTGCCTCTGGCGTTGAGTTCCAGCAAGGGAGCGGCGGTCGGTAGTCGGCGGTCGGTGCTAATTTTGCGGTACTGCTAATACGTGTTGTGCATGGCCCCGTGTTCACGCAGGGCCTCATGCAGTGTGCCCGACATACGGATACCATCGCGGTATTGGTAGGGCCACATATAACCAATAGAAAAAATCCCTACGTGATCGCCATTATCGAGCGGCTCATCCAGGGATGCTGATAGACCGGGAACATCGCAGAGAACTGCGTTGATGAATAAATAACTCTTTTCTTCATGGGAGATATCGAGATACTTCAGTAAATCCTTTACCTGTGCATCGGACTCCAATTCGATGTCCATTTGAGCAACGTACTTACCGCCCCCAACTCGGGCAAGAGAGCCATATAGGGTAACGTTGACTTTGATAAAAGACATAATTGAATGTGAGTCTTGGCGTTGGTGTGGACAGCTTTACTTTTTTACCCCTCGAACAGTGAGGGGGAATTTCTCATTTCTTTCCACATACAATATAGCATTAATCGCTGGTTTCACCAAGTGATGAAGCGTGAATTAGTGTCAAAGTTTGTAAATTTCAACAAATTGGGGTAAAATATTGTCTAACATTAAATAAAAGTTTAGCGATAGACTCTATGTTTTTCTAGTGATCAGGGACTAGGGACTAGGGACTAGGAAACTAGGAATCCAATCTCCAATCTCCAACCTCCAACCTCCAATCTCCAATCTCCAACCTCCAACCTCCAACCTCCAACCCCTAATGAACCCAATCCAACAAATCGACGGCTTCGATACCCTCAAAATTCTAGGTGATGCGCGGCGTTTGACGATTCTGCGGCTGCTGATGTCTGCTCCAGCGACCCTATCGCAGTTGGGGCGGGTCATGGAAATGCACCCGGCCAAAGTGCGCTATCACCTGAAACAACTCGAAGGAGCCGGGTTTGTTCATTTGACATCAACGCGGATCGTGTACGGATTTGTGGAGAAGTATTATCAGGCTACCGCCCGCGCTTATTGCGTCAATCTGTCC
>JBDRGC010000006.1:0-5757 GCA_043818215.1 Chloroflexota bacterium
GCCAGCCACATGGAAATGACGGGTCAAAGCTTTGAGGTAGTACTGATACTTGACGCTAACTCTGTAATCGCGCTCCACGTTTCCTGTCATCAACACAGCCAAGCGCGGTTCATTCTCAAACACCATCTCAACTATTCTCCCGCGAATTCGATACTCGAGAGTCTGGCCCCGATTGCTTTGAGGGCTTAACTCGCGGCACACGCTGCCAGAGATTTGTCTGGCTGCCCGAAATGTAGCGAAACAATCCAACGAGTGCGGCGCGGTTGCTATTCAGCAAAAAAGTTGGCAAATATAGCAACTTCCCTACCCGGCCGCGAAACGAGATGAATTGCCCAGCAAAGGCCAGAGCGTAAAACAAAACTTGCAAGAGCAGCAGCATCCAGCTAATGGGTGCGGCCAGCGTCCACCATACCGAGACGCCGACACGAGGCGGTAAGGCCACAGCCAGCAAATTAGTCAGCAGCGCGCCCAGCATAGCAAAGGGCACCAGGGGGCGGAAATATTTATGCGAAATAATCTGCCAGACCAGCAAGGGACGTCGAAATGGCAAAAGTTCATGAATCATGCCTAAGGCCTGGTAACGTCCGGCAACAATACGTGCGCGGCGAACGCGCTCATCTGTAGCTGATGTAGATGCCAATTCCGATGATTGTGCATCAGGCATATAAATAATGCGATAGCCGCGCCGCATCAAACGCATCGCAATGTAAAAGTCGTCGTTGATAATATTTTCGGGCAGAGGTTCGAAAATTTCGCCGCGAATTGCCAATATCTCTCCGGCAACGCTGGTGCAGCAGCCCAATCGTGTTTCTTGTACCTTTATAAAAGACTCATAGCGCCAATACAATCCCTCAGAAGTACCCAAAATGGGGTCAGATCTTTGGGCTGCCACGTGGTGAGACTCTGCAATATGCTTGGCTCCCGTGGCCGCGCCTACATGGGAGTCTAAGAATGGAGTGGTTAGTTTTTTCAGCACGTCGGGAGCGTAGTGATTGTTGGCATCTGAAAAGACCACGATTTCGCCGCTCGCCATCTGCATGGCGCGGTTAATGGCAGAAGCCTTGCCGCGCCGGGGCGGGTCGTAGCTTAACTCAACTCCCTGACCGGCGTAGCGGCGGACAATATCTGGGGTGGCGTCATCTGATCCATCGGCAGCCACAATGATCTGCAATTTCTCGCGCGGGTAATCAAGCTCCAGGCTGTTCATCAATTTATCTTCGATAACCAGGGCTTCGTTATAGGCTGCGATTATCAAGGTCACTGTTGGTGTTGCGGTTGTTCCGTGCGGCTTTGGGGCGGGGAAAAGGCGCGCAGCCAGAGTCACTAAGGCCGGATAGCCCGCGTACACGTATATGATGAAACTGACGAAAAACCAGAATAGGGCTGCAATTATATGCATTCTTGTTATTTATGCGAGCGCACTCTCATGCGCTACTACAAACTTCAACTCACCACCAAGGACACAAATAAGGTAGTTGCTGAAAATCTTGGTGGTCAAGCGGCGATAGAACTGCATTGCACTTTATCAAGTGAATCGCAGTTCGGGTTATTCAAGTTATTCCCATAAATGCTTTTTTGCCCCCCAAAGTGCGTCATTTGAATTACGCAGGGGGGAATGAAATGGTAAATGGTAAATGGTGAATGGTAAATGAGGTGCATACAGCGCAGCCAGCATTTATCATTTATACTTCACCATTTACCATTTACAATTCGGTTTTATTGGTGGGTACGCATCATTTGAGATGCAATGCACCACTAACATTTTTCGCAACTACGCTCAACCTGCACTAATCACTAGTTTGAATATGGACAAATTATTTACAGGGTGCCGCCTGAGCGGTAATCACCGTTGCTAGACGAGTGTACAGGTTTGTCAAGCGTGCCGCCGCGATGGGCAGAGAATACTCGGCAACAACGCATTCTCTCGCCCGGCGTCCCAGGCGAGTACGGAGGTCAGCATCTGTCAGGAGGGTCAGCAAACCATCTCGCATGACCTCCGGCGCGTCGGGAGGCACCAGCCAACCGGTAACGCCGTGTTCGATCACATCTGGCGTGCCTCCTACATCAGTCGCCAAAACGGACAGCCCTGCCGACATGGCTTCTAACAGGGCTACAGACAGGCCCTCTCGCTCTGATGGTAATACAAATACATCTGACGCCTGCAAATAGGGTAATACCCTCTCTACCTGGCCCAGAAAACGCACACCTTCTCCTGCCGCGCGCTCGATACGGGCTGCCTCAGTGCCCGTGCCAAGAATGAGCAAACAGGCTTCGGGATGAATCTGGCGGACATCAGGCCAAATGGCAATCAGGCGGTCAAGCCGCTTTTCTGGGGCCAGTCGCCCGGTGAAAACTGCGAGGGGGACATCTGGCAAACCGAGGGCGGAGCGTTGGGCCATTTTCTCCCTGTGTGGTAGAGGCTGAAAATGATCCGTATCCACCGCGTTGGGAATAAATGCCCGGTGTTCCGGTGGGATGCCTATCCTTTCTAGCTCAGCATCTAATTCACGGCTGATAGCCACAAAGGAATCGACCGTTTTTGCAAATACAGATAAACGATATGCGCCCAGGGCTTTCTTTTGTAAGCGTACAATTTCGTTGAAGCCGCCGCCGCCGTGCAGTGTCACCACGACCGGATAGTCAAATAGGCGTTTTGCAGCTACTGCTGTCGTTGTGGTGGAGAATAATTCATGGGCGTGGATAAGATCCGGGCGCAGACGGCGTAACAACGGGAGAGCCGTCAATGTAAAGGCAAGCGAGGCGATGGGTTTCGGCCCCGGCACAGGCAAACGATGCACCGGCACTCCGTCGATTTGCTCGTAAGAAGCTAAACCGGGATGCCGCCGGGTAATCACGTCTACCGCCACACCCTGTGCCAGCAGTCCTGGAATCAATGCAGCCACCTGGCGTTCTGCGCCGCCTACTCGAGGATGATAACTGTGGATGAGCATTGCTACTTTCATGATAGTGGCGAGTGGCGAGTGGCGAATGGCGAATGGCGAATGGCGGGTGGCGGGTGGCGGGCGGCAAGTGGCGTGAAATTATGTTATCCCACTCCTCTACGCTTCGGGGACTGTGTCACGTTTCACGTTTTCACGCTTCACTTCTTGATATACTGTTAAAATTTGCTCGAACCACGGCGAGGGGGCATAATGATGATTGACATGCGCCCGGGCTGCCGTTCCCAGTGAGCGCTGCTGGGCTGGATCGTTCAACAGCGAGACAAGCGCGGCGGCAAAGGCTTCAGGGCGGCGCGGCGGGATAAGGATACCGCGCCCACCCACCAATTCCGGCACACCCCCCACACCCGTGGCAACCACCGGAAGGCCCGCGGACATAGCTTCCAAAATCGCCAACGGCAGGCCTTCACGATGCGAGGCGCTGACGTAAATATCGCTGGCTGCCAGCAATCGGGGTACGTCGGTGCGAGCGCCCAATAGCTGGGCATGTTTTTCCAGCTTCAGGGCCGCAACTTGCTCGGAGAGTTGGTCGTAAAGTGTACCACCACCCACGACTATCAAGTAAGCTGCGGGAATTTTCTGGTGCAAGGCAGCAAAAGCCTGCAATAGATCGTGGTAGCCTTTCGGCGGGGACAGTCGTCCAACTGATATCAACAACGGGCGTGTAGGGTCTCCCATCAACTCGGAGCGGAGGGCTATTCGCTCCGGGGGTGACAAATCCGCCACCGGCTCGACCGGATTGGGGATGACACGCATCTTTGTTTCCGGCAATATGGCTGCATAAGCCTCCGCAACCGCATCTGCAACAAATATCAATCTATTGGCGTGACTCAAGGCCCATTTTTCAAGCCGGTAACGCAGGGGGTGGTAGTGCCGCGGGTCAGTGCCAATGCTGTGCAAAGTTGCTACAACGGGGACGCCAGCAAGCACACCGGCGAGGGCACCGATGATATTGGCGTAAGCCAGATGGGTATGCAAAATATCAACCTGCTCACGCCGCAAGTAGCGGGCCAAAAGCATAATGCGTCCGATATTCAATAATCTTTTGCCCGGCAAGATGTTCACTTCGGCGCCCAGGGCGGTAAGCATGGGAGGGTAAGGGGCATCGGCGATATACTTCAGGCCCATCACCGTTAGTCTAAAACCGCGGGCACGCGCTTCACGGGCGAAGGTTAGCTGCAACTTCTCCGCCCCACCCCATGAAAGCGTATCGATCAATTGAAGAATATGCACTCTGCACTCTGCACTTCGCACTCAGGTCGAAATCAATGCGGTTGCTTGCTTGAAAATATCCCGGTCTGTAAACCAGAGGGTGGCAATGTAAATCGACGCGCCTGCCAGAACGACAATGAGTAGTTGGGCAATTAGATGAAGTTGATGTATCTGGGTATACAGGCCAAATGTACCCACAAACATCACTCCGCCAGCCAATAAGGCCGGGCGGAGGGCATGAAATATGGCGAGCGGGCGAATATTCATTACGCGGGATACTACTCCTAACTTGACGATAGTTACAACTAGTGAGGTCAAAAGTTGTCCAATGGCAACATAGAAAATACTTTTCCCGGCAGCAAACCAGAGCACCGGTACAGTCAGAAGTAAATTCAGCACGTTGAGGGCATTCAAAATACCCAACCGCCCCGTAGATTTGTAAATATCTCCATCAACGAAACTCAATGAATATACCACCGCGTAAAGCGACAGGCATTGCATCGCCGGAATAGCCGGCGACCAACGGTCTGTGTAGAAGAAGCGCACAAATTCCGGCGCGATGATGAATAGTCCCAACCCGGCCGGGACGGTTATGAGAGAAATATAGCGTAGGGCGGTTAAATATCCTGACTGCAAAGCTTGAGCATTATGTTTAATAGTGGCGTAGGCCGGGAACAACGCCCGGCTGACAATATGACACACATTGATGACAATTAGTTCTGGCAAACGAAAGGCCATCATATAAAAACCCAAATGGATAACATCCATCCGCCGGCCAATAACCAGGTAATCCATATTGTCGTCAATCATGCTCATTACACTGATAATGATTGTTTGAGAACCATAGACGATCAGTTCTTTAGTGATCCTGAAATCAAAGGTGAGGCCTGGTATCCAACGGGTTAACCACCAGTAGGCTAACATAGATGCCACTTCACCTCCAAGTTGTCCCCACACCAGACTCCAGACCCCAAATCCTTGCCAGGCCATGAGAACTGATATACCACCCTTGATGAAGGATCTTCCAACCTCCGAGACAAAGCGGCGGCGAAAATCGAGTTGTTTCTGTAGACGGGTACCATGGATGCTGCCCAAGCTGGAAAACAAGAATTTTATAGCCAGTACCTGCACCAGAGGCACAACCCGCGGCTCTTCGAAGAATACCCCCACCAGAGGTGCTATCAAGAAAGCTATTAGAGATAGTAGTGTTCCCGTGCCAACGCTGATAAAAAACGCATTGTTAGCAGTGCGCTCTGGATCTTCCTGCCGGTAGATTAGTGCATCCCCTACCCCCAAGTCCTTGAGCGCATCCAGGTAATTGATTGTAATCAGCCCGAGAGCCAGCAATCCAAAATCGTCGGGTGCTAATAAGCGCGCCAGAATGATAGTGCTGACAAAAACCAACCCTTTGCCAATAATAAAGGCCGCGTAAATCCACAAGGTTCCCCTGGCAGTTGTCTTGGCCAGCCTTTGGAATTTACTCATATTGCTCCACGCGTCATCTCAACACCCTACAGGCATTATAGCAGGTGGGAAAAAGGTGGGCTGGGAAAATCCGCAGTGGGGCAATTGGCAGCCCACCCCC
>JBDRGC010000007.1:0-18403 GCA_043818215.1 Chloroflexota bacterium
TAAAAATGTTGAGAATTATAAAGAGCATTATCTAAAAGGACAAATTTTTGAAAATTTCATTATCAGTGAAATCATCAAGGAAAACCTAAATCAATATACGCACAAAAGATTCTTTTATCTGCGCGATAAAGCAGGGCATGAGGTAGATTTAGTTTATGAGGAGGAGGGTAAATTAAATTTGGTAGAAATCAAATCGGGACAAACTTATCAGCGTGGGATGAGTAAAAATTTGCTCTACTATCAATCTTTATTAAATGTAGAGACCAATAATTTTGTGCTTTATGATGGTCAACAAAAACAAAACAGAAGCGATTTCACTTTATTGCCCTGGCAGGAATGGTTTTTGGCATGAAAAAGAGTAGCGGCAGAAACTCATATCACCTGGCAGGCTGTCGGAGAAATCAGAGTTCCCTGTATAGGACACAGATTTTCACAGAATAACACAGACTATTTTAGCCCAAAACATCGATAAATCGTATCCTCTTCATATTTCAGGGTATAAACCATGATAGCCGGGGTTTCCACACCTGACCTACGAGTACCCCGTGCGGCGAGATTTGGTAATCTCGACTACGTTTACCCTGGTTTTTGAAGAGGATATGTGTTTTTCATAATCGAATTTGCCAAGATACATTTTCTAAAATTGGCGCTATGATGGAAGAAATGCAAAAGTGGAAATAAATTAGCAATAAATCATTACCAATGGGGTCACGTGTCCGTGTGACCAAAGTAATCCTTGAAGTTGAAAGATATTGAAACTGAGTTTCTGAGTTTATATAATTATTCTGCTTGTAAGGATGATACGTTCTGAGTAAAATAAGTGTGCGCTTACCGATAAGTTGCAGTGTCAATGGCGAATTATAAAGTTCTCAGAAAGTGAAAGAAAAGCCAGGCCAAACACAAAAGAAGCGAGTACCCGCGTAGAACGGAGCAATATTTGACAATCCGGCCTGGAACATAGTGTCACCAGGGTCAAACCAACTCCGGCAGCAAAATAAATCGTTCGTGAGAATATTGGCAGTAATTTGGTTTCAACACGTAAACCATACAACACTAACTGGTAACTAAAACATGCTCTCATTTCTCCTCTGGTACCTCCTCATCTCCACTCTCGGCCTGCTGACCTTCCCGCTGGCTTACCGTTTGCTCCCCGGCCTGCCTGACCGGGGCTACGCCCTCAGCCGTATTATGGGACTTCTCCTGTGGGGATATTTGTTTTGGCTGCTGGGATCGCTGGGAATTCTCAATAACGATGTTGGCGGTGAACTGTTCGCACTTCTCATCGTCGCAATGCTCAGCGGATGGGCGCTGCGCAGCGTGGGATGGCCTGAAATTAGAAATTGGCTGCACGCCCAGTGGCGGCTGATCATCACAGTCGAAATTCTGTTTTTGGTGACTTTCGCAGCCTGGGCCATAGTTCGAGCAGCCAACCCCGAAATCACCGGCACCGAGAAGCCCATGGAATTGGCTTTCATCAATGCCATTCTGCGCTCGCCCACATTGCCACCCCACGACCCCTGGCTTTCGGGGTACGCTATTTCATATTATTACTTTGGCTACTTGCTGGTAGCTATGATTGCTCGACTTGCCGGAACCCTCGGGGGCGTAGCCTTCAACCTGGGAATTTCGCTCGTCTTTGCCCTCAGCGTCATTGGCGCGTATAGCCTTCTGTACAATCTATTGAGTCGGCGAGTCAGCGAGTCAGCGAATCAGCGAGTCGGCGAATCAGGGAATGATGACGCCACTCGCCATTCGCCATCCGCCACTCGCCATTCGCCACTCCCCGCCCTCCTCGCCCCCTTCTTCGCCCTCATCGTCAGCAACCTCGGTGGGCTTCTCCACATCCTGCGGGTCGGTGGTCTGTTCTGGCGCGTCGACGAAACGGGGGAAATTACGTCTCGTTTCTGGGCCTGGCTGGATATTGGAAAATTCAGCCAGCCCCCGCCCCAGGAGCCGTTCTTCCATTGGTGGTGGTGGCAGGCCTCGCGCATCGTGCAGGATTTCGATTTCAACTGGGCGAACAAAGGGGATGTCATCGACGAATTCCCCTTCTTCTCGTATCTTTTGGCCGATTTGCACCCCCACGTTTTAGCGATGCCCTTCGCTTTCCTGGCGATGGCCCTGGCTCTCAACCTTTTCTTCGGCGGTGGGCGCGGACAAATTCGCTGGCTGGGGATGCGCATCGAAATCAATCTGCCAACTTTTATGCTGGCAGCCGTGGCCCTCGGCAGTCTGGCCTTCCTCAATACTTGGGATTTCCCATTTTATGTAGCCCTTTTTGCCGGGGCTTACACCCTGTGGAGATTTGGCACAGTTCGCCAGCAACCGCCCCTCGATGGTCAATCTGTGGCGGCCGGCGGTCAGCGGCCTGTCCTGAGCCATGTCGAAGGGTCCGCCGTCGATCTTGCAAAAGATTTCTTTGGGTTGGGTGCTGCCCTGGGAATAACAGGCATACTCCTCTACCTGCCCTTCTATTTCGGGTTCCAATCTCAGGCTGGCGGCCCGCTCCCGAACCTGATCTACATCACGCGGGGCACGTATCTGTGGATTCACTTCGCACCGCTCCTCGTGCCTATCCTTGCCTTTTTGATTTACCTGTGGAAGTTGAATGGCGACCGAGACCGGCTCAAGCAGGGTGTAAAACTCACCCTGGGACTGGTGTTGGCACTGATGTCGCTGACCCTGCTGTTGGCCTTGGCTATCTCTATCTTATGGGCATTTCAGAGCATCAACCCCGAAGCGGCCATTGCAGCGGACGCGTTTCTGGGATCGGTAGCCGCCCCGAGTTGGGTGGCCTTGATCCGCGAAGGACTCATCCGCCGCCTGACCATCCCCGGCACCATGCTGACATTGGTAGCCATCCTCAGCCTCACCATCGCCCTCCTCTGGCCTCGCCCTACACCGGAAACAAAAACCATCGTCGAACAGAGCGCTCTCCAATCTCCAATCTCCAATCTCCAATCTCTGCTCCCCTCCCACACCTTCGCCCTGCTCCTCATCCTCACTGGCGCGCTCCTGGTGCTGGCTCCCGAATTCGTCTTCCTGCGGGATATGTTTGGATATCGCATCAACACTATCTTCAAATTCTACTTTCAGGTCTGGCTGATGTGGAGTATCGCCGCGGCTTATGGGGTGATCATTCTCTGGCGTAGTCTGACCGGGGCGCGGAAAATCATCTTTCGGGTAGGGATGGGGCTGCTGCTCGCCCTGGCGTTGATTTACCCCGCTTTCGGCCTGTGGTCGAAAACCAATGGCTTCGAACCGTATCAGGGCTTCGATTTAGACGGCACTGCTTATGTAGCCAGAAGCAATCCCGACGAGAAAGCCGCAATGCAGTGGCTGACTGACGCCCCCGCGGGCGTGGTGGCCGAAAGTGTGGGCGGCAGTTACAGCGGATTCGCGCGCATGTCC
Organism: Chloroflexota bacterium; assembly: GCA_043818215.1. Lineage (GTDB taxonomy): Bacteria > Chloroflexota > Anaerolineae > Anaerolineales > UBA11858 > JBDRGC01. Next base: position 3,412 of record JBDRGC010000007.1, read on the forward strand.
ATACACAGCGGGCAGCCTACCGTGTTGGGCTGGGATTTCCACGAGATGCAGTGGCGCGGCGGCAGCGAGGAGATGGGTTCGCGCCGGGTTGATATCGAGCGTCTGTATTGCACCTCCCATTGGGACGAGGCCGAGATAATTTTGCACCAGTACAATATTCGTTACGTGGTCGTCGGAACGATGGAGCGCACTGCCTACGGAGCGGGTACCTCGGCCTGCCCGCCGGGTTTGAGCGAAATCAAGTTCATCCAAAACCTGCTTCCCGTTTTTCAGCAGGGCAGCGTAACGATCTACGAAGTGCCCGGTTCATAGGTTCGTAGTGACGCACGGGAGTGCGTCGTGTGGGTCAGGCGGCACTCTCGTGCCTTACTACAAACAAACAGGTTCGTAGTGACGCACGGGAGTGTGTCGCACAGCCCGAATGAATAGAACCCGTTTCCAACGGGTTTCACGTACCAGCCGGCGAATTCATTCATCGGTTAGCCTTTTTGGTTCCGACCTATCCTGGTTGAGCCGCTTTCTTCAAGGTAAACGTTGTCAAATCAGTCTGCCAGAAGTATCATTTCATCTGATCTTATAATTCTCAATCAAATAATTTCTCGATAGCCAAACGAACGGATGCAATATGTCTTTTAATACCAAACTCATTGACCTGCTCAAAACCGACCCCCGACTTATAGACAATAATAGGACATTTGCTTGACAGTAGCGCCAATTTAGGCGATAATGGAGGCGTACCCCCCGGTAGTAGTTCGCGAACCCGGTGCGAGACCGCCTCACGGCGGTCTCTGTGTTTTAAGGCTTATGAAAACAAATATCTACATTGACGGCTTCAACCTCTATTACGGGTGCATCAAAGACACGCCCTACAAATGGCTCGATTTGTCCAGGATGTGCCGCTTCCTGCTTCCTAAGGATGAAATCCAGTGCATCAAGTATTTCACCGCGCGGGTCACGCCGCGCCCGAATGACCCCGATAAGCCATTACGTCAGAGAATCTATCTGCGTGCCCTGCAAACCATTCCCAATCTTGAAATCATCCTCGGCCGTTTTCTTTCGCATAAAGTAATGATGCCGCGCTTCCCGATAGGCAGCGGCTATATCAAAGTCGTCAAAACGGAAGAAAAAGGTTCTGATGTAAACTTGGCTACACACTTGCTTTTGGATGGCTTTCGGAACGATTACGAACTCGCCGTTGTGGTTTCAAACGATTCGGATTTACTATTGCCGATTCGGATGGTCATAGAAGAATTTGGCAAACCCGTTGGCTTACTCAATCCGCAAAAAAACCTAAGCGTTGTGCTCTTGCCACACGTTATGTTTGTCAAGAACATCCGCAAGAACATACTCAAAAACAGCCAGTTTCCGCCTATACTGGCTGACAACAATGGACGGTTTTCGAAACCCAATACTTGGTAAGGAAGTTCCAGATAAATAGTCATCCCAAATTTCGTGAAGCGTAAAACGTGATGGAAATTCTCACGTTTCACGTTTCACGGTGAGACAATTTATTTTCTAAACATTCCTTATCAACAGAAAAGATCGGCATCCCCCAACATAGAACCGACGTAGGGTGATTCGGTCTATTTTAGGCTTCTCGGGCCGAGAAGTAGATTTCCCCAAAACCGCTCTGTCTGCAAACATCCCCACGCCGCTCATGCAACCGTAAAACTAAGAGATATAATACCAACCAATGTCAACCAAACGCATAACCCCCGAACATCTACTTTATTTCCTGGCTTTTACCCTGGCCTTAAGTCTGCGCCTGCTCAACCTGGGGCAGGCCCCCCTCTCAGATTTCGAGGCTGGCTGGGCGCTCCAGGCGTGGGAGGCGGCCCGCGGCGGATTTGCAGCCTTCGGCCCCAACCCCGGGTACATGATGCTGACCAGCGCCGCATTCATGCTGCTCGATATCGGTAACGCCGTGGCGCGTTTCTGGCCTGCGATGGCCGGCAGTCTGTTAGTGTTAGCTCCATTCGCATTCCGGCGATTGTTGGGCCGCAAGGCCGCGCTGATATTGGCTTTTGGTCTGGCTTTCGACCCCGGTATGGTAGCGCTCTCCCGTTTGGCTGGCGGCCCGATGCTGGCTATCGTCTGCGGCGTTTTTGCGCTGACCTTCGTCTATGCCCGTCAGCCCATTTTGGCGGGGATTTGCGGGGGACTGGCTCTGCTCTCCGGCCCCTCGGTGTTGACGGGTTTGGCGGGATTCGCGGTTGCCTGGGGGGTGGGGCGGTGGGCGAGATTCTCGCCGGGGCGGGATGGCTCTGAGGAAACGGAATCCCCCTCCCCCCCTCCACACCCCACTCCAAATTCCCTGCGGACGGGGCTTATCTTTGGGGCGGCTACAATCATCCTCGCCGGCAGCCTCTTTTTCCATTTTCCAACCGGGTTAGGAGCCTGGGCGGCCACGCTGCCCACATATCTCAAAGGGTGGGCGGTTCCATCCGGCATTCCTGCAACGCGGCTTTTTGCAGCGATAGGGTTTTATCAACCCTGGGCGCTGATATTTGGGATCACGGCCGCAGTGCGAGGCTGGGTGCGCGGTGACAAATTGGCGCGCTGGCTGAGTTTGTGGGCGTTGGCGGCGTTAGCGGCGGCGATATTTTATCCGGGGCGGCAGGTATTCGATGCAGCCTGGGTGCTTCTGCCGTTGTGGGCGTTGGCGGCAATGGAGTTAGCCCGTTACTTGCGGGTTCCGCGGCCCGCCGCGGCGGCTTACGGTCAGGCCGCGGTGATATTTGTGTTGCTGGTGTTGGTCTGGCTCGTCGGTTCGAACTTGGCAGCCAGCCAATTGACGTGGGTCGTATTGATTATTGCGCCGCTGCTGGGCGCGCTGACGAGCGCTTTAGTGACGCTGGGCTACTCGTGGGATGCAGCCCGCAGCGGACTGGTCTGGGGTGCGAGCGCGGCGTTGAGCGCGTTTGTGGTAGCGGCGGTCTTCGGTGTTTCGCAGTTGCGGCCCAACGGCGCCCAAGAATTATGGACTCCGCCCCCGGCTGTGGCGCAGTCTGATCTGTTGGTGGCAACCCTGGGCGAATTGGCCGTCATGCAATCTGGTCAGGCCGACACGCTGGACATTGCCTCGTTTGTGGATGCGCCTTCACTTCAGTGGGCGCTGCGAAATTTCACGGACGTTAGTTTTGTCTCATCCTTAGATGCGAACGCGTACCCGACGGCGATTATTACGCTGGAGGATAGCGTGGCCCCGAATCAAACCGCGGCCTATCGTGGACAGGATTTCGTTTGGGCAGAATCTCCCGGTTGGGAGGGCGCGCTGCCGCCGGATTGGCTCCGCTGGGTAACATCGCGTCAGGCCACGGTGTGGCCTGAGAGCGTCATCGTGTGGGCGCGGGCAGATTTGTTCCCTGACGAGGCGGAAGAGAGCGTTTCGTTGCCCGACGAGTTGGATACCGACCGCCGACCGCCAAACACGGACGACTGATCAAGGTGCGACGCACTTTTTATGATTGTAAGTGCGTCGCACCTTAATATTGGAGACACCATGAGCCTCCCCAGCATCATAGCAATCGACGGCCCGGCCGCATCGGGCAAATCTACGTTGGCGAAATTATTAGCTGACGAGTTGAGTTATTTGTTTTTCGATACTGGTGTGATGTACCGGGTGGTGACGTGGGCCGCGTTGCAGCGTGGCGCGGCGTTGGACGATGGTGACGAGATTACATCTTTAGCCGAGGCGATTCAGATCGATGTCCACCCACCTTCGCAGGATGACGGGCGCGCTTATGATGTCCTGGCTGATGGCCGGGATGTGACCTGGGAAATCCGCTGCCCGGAGGTGGATGCCAATGTATCCGTGGTGTCGGCGTACCCCGGGGTGCGCCGGGCGCTTCTGGCCCAGCAGCGCCGGATCGGTCAACGCGGGCGGGTGGTGATGGTGGGGCGCGATATCGGCACGGTAGTGCTTCCCGAAGCTGATTTGAAAGTTTATCTTGACGCCTCGGCAGAAGAGCGTGCCCGGAGACGACACAAAGAATGTCAAGCCCGCGGTGAGACTTTAACTTTCGAGTCCATCCTGGCGGCCATGCGCAAGCGCGATAAGATCGACTCCACACGTGATGTAGCTCCCCTGCGCGCCGCCGCAGATGCGATAATCTTGGATTCTGACGGATTGAGCATCGAGCAGGTGTTGGAGCGGATGAAAGACCTTTTGTAGGACGATTTTCAAAATCGTCCTAACCGCATTATGAAAGATAAGTACCCAATTCCATCTAATGTGCGTCTGTCGCGGGCTGTTCTACGGGCTGTTTTTCGAGGCGTGTTCCATATCTTGAGCCGGGTAGTGATCAACGGATTGGAAAATGTGCCTGAAAGTGGAGCTTATCTGATTGCCATTAACCATATCTCATTATTCGAAGCTCCGTTACTTGTGTCTTTTTGGCCGGTAGCCCCTGAAGTGGCTGGCGCCTCGGATGTGTGGGACCGCCCCGGGCAGTCCATACTGGCCCGATTATATGGCGGCATCCCCGTACACCGCGGTCAATTCGACCGCCGCTTGATCGATGCGACCCTCGCTGCGCTGCGCAGCGGGTTTCCTTTGCTGATCGCTCCTGAGGGTGGCAGGTCACACACCCCTGGGATGCAGCCTGCTCATCCCGGTGTGGCTTATTTAATGGATAAGGCCAGTGTCCCTGTGGTCCCTGTGGGAATTGTAGGCAGCACAGATGATTTTTTACAACGTGCGCTGCGCGGGAAACGGCCAACAATCGAGATGCACATCGGGCAGCCTGTGAACTTGCCCCCGGTGGAAGGTAGAGGCGCTGCCCGCCGGGAAATGCGCCAACGCAATGCCGATTTGGTGATGGCGCATATTGCGGCTTTGCTGCCGCCTGAGTATCAGGGTGTTTACCGGCTGGAGAAGAGTGAAAATAACAGTGAATGAATCTAATTCAAAGTACGATCATGCCTCTTGGGAGACGCGCCGCCGTTTTTTGCGTTTTTTGCTAAAGACCATTGGTTTCACTTTGTTGGTGAAAGTGGATCAAGTGGATGGGCTAGAGAATATCCCAAAATATGGCCCCGCGATCTTATTGATCAACCATATTGCTTTTGTAGACTCGATTGTGGTATTGCATTTGACCCCGCGCCATATCATCCCGTTGGCGAAACGTGAAGTGTACGATTACCCAGTGGTCGGCGTCATTCCCCGTTTATGGGGGGTGGTGCCTATCAAACGGGACGAGGTGGACCGGCGTGCGATCCAAATGTCTTTGGCAGTTCTCCGGGCGGGAGAGATACTCCTCATGGCCCCGGAGGGCACCCGTAATCACGAATTACAGGCCGGGCGCGAAGGGGTCGCATATCTCGCCAGCCGGACAGGCGCCTCCATAGTGCCTGTTGCCATAGAAGGGACGGAGGGCTTCCCAGCATTTCGATTTTCACAGCGCTGGCGTCAGGCCGGCGCTCATATTAGCTTTGGCCGGCCTTTCCGTTATCGGTCTGATCTACGGCGTGTCAGAGGCAAGGATTTGCGTCCGATGACCGATGAGGCCATGTACGTTTTGGCGGCTATGCTGCCCGAACACCGCCGTGGAGTATATGCTGATTTATCGAAGGCTACCCAAGAGACCATCGAATGGGTATGAGACTCATGTCATTGATAATTTCATTGTTTAATGAGGTACCTTTTTTAATATTGCCCGCCGTATGGATTGGATGGGTGGGGTTGATTGTCTGGTTGGGGGCTATGGCGATTCTGCTGCCTCGTTGGCGGCTGTACCAAAAAGACTGGAATTCGAATAGGTGGGTTATCTTTGCAGCTTTAGTACTTGCGACACCGGTCACTAGTATGCTGTTGGGGCTGCGTTTGCCTGCCTGGAACGCGCTGCCCCTGCCGGGGGTTACGCTGGAACCTGGTGGCCTGGCTTTGATGATCTTTTCGGCTCTGCCCTGGGTTTTGGCCGCGGGTTTGTTAGGGCCAATCCCGGCTGCTGTTTTGGCAGCTTTTTCAGGGTTTCTGCTGGCATATTGGGATACGCATTCAATCTTCTCTCCCGTAGAAATGGCTTTGCTGGCGACTTTATTCGCCACTTCTGTGGGTCAAAGATACCGCACACCGATTTTCCGCGGATTGCGCCACCCATTAGGTGCGGCTGTTGTGTTGAGCCTGCTGTACCCGGCCATATTCATGCTGAACACGCTTCTCGTGGCCGGGGGGTCGCTGGCCGGGCAAATCGATTATGCCCTCACCCACGTTGTATCTGCGACGCTGGCTGTGGGAGTTCCGTTGGTCGTTGCTGGTTTATTCGCGGAAATTATCAAATTGGCCTTTCCTGCCCTCTGGGGTGGGCAGCCTCCGTGGCGGCTTTCTCCAGCAGAGAGCAGTTTGGAGGCTCGTTTCATCCGCAATATGGTACCCCTCGCTCTTGTATTGACCATCGTTTTGATGGTAGGCGATTGGGTGGTCGCGGGAAACGCTGCCCGGCAAATGCTGCAAGATCGAATGCTCAATGCTGCCCAAACAGCAGCCGAGGGGGTACCCTATTTCTTGGATGCCGGGCAAAGCCTGATATTACAGCTTGCCAGTAACCCAGATTTGAAATCGAACTCCCCCGATGAGCTTACAAATATATTGGAGAGTGACCTCCGTTCAATTCCATTCTTCCGCCAGCTTTTTGTTTTGGACGCCCGCGGAGAACCTCTCGCCGGATACCCGGTGGGAAATTTCTACGATGTAACCACTGTCCCCGAAGAACAGGTGGGGATCGAGTTGGCATTGAGTGGGGTGCTGATTCAAGTGTATACTCTCGCGCCTCTGGATGGCGAAACCGCTGCCCAGGTATCTTTTTTGGCCGCCATCCTGGACGAGACGGAAATGGTTCAAGGTGTCTTGATTGGCCGGGCGGATTTAGATTCTAATCCCTTCACCCAACCTATCCTGGCTAGTTTACGCAGTATGAGCAGCGTTGGAGGTGAAGGTTTTTTGTTGGACGAGAACGGACGGATTTTATACCATTCTGATGAAAATCGCCTGATGCTGCCTTATCCGAGTTCAGATTTCGAGACCGCAGTTTTCTATGATGATACCGCTCCAGACGGAACTCGCCAGCTTGCATACTACCAACCCGCGGTGGGCCGCCCCTGGGCCGTGGTGTTGACAGTGCCGGCCCAGCGTGCCCAGCAAATGGCCTTGAATATTGCCTCCCCGCTTTTGGGTATGATTGTACTCCTGTCGCTGATAGCGATTGGTTTGATGAGGGTTGGTCTACGCATGGTGACATATTCCCTGCAATCATTAGCCGTAGAAGCGGATCGGATTGCCCGTGGTCAACTCGATCATGTACTACAAGTGGATGGAGGCGACGAAGTGGGGCAGCTGCGGCGTTCTTTCGAGAAAATGCGCCTCAGCTTGAGTTCTCGTCTGGATGAACTCAATCGTCTGTTACTGGTGAGTCAAGGGGTGGCAGCCAGCCTGGAAATGGAAACCGCCGTACAGCCGATCCTGGAATCAGCCCTGGCCACGGGGGCTTGTTCCGCACGAGTTGTACTTACGCCGGCGGTAATCCCAGAAACGGGCAAAGATCCAAGTACGCCTTCTCGTTTTGGACTGGGACAGGATACTGAGGCCTATAGCTACTTTGATGAACAGATTTTGACTCTGATGCTCGAACACGAGCGCATAGTGCTGACCACCCCGGTGCGGACCACCTTGTTGAACTTTGGCCCTGGGGCACCCCAGCCCGAAGCATTATTGGCTGTAGCCCTTAGACATGAGAGTATATATTACGGTATTTTGTGGGCGGGCTATGACAAGCCGCATTCTTTTACTAATGAAGAAGTTCGCTTTCTGACGACGTTGGCAGGGCAGGCCGTCTTGGCGGCAACCAACGCACGCCTCTTCTTGACCGCCGAATTCGAGCGGCAGCGCCTGGCTGCCATTCTGTCTTCTACGCCGGACCCTGTATTGGTTACCGATCATCGCGATTACCTGTTACTGGTGAATCCTGCGGCCTGGCAGGCCCTTGGCATGGGCGCGGATATCAGGGTGGAGCAACCTGTAGAAGATGCCATTGCTCAACCCGAATTGATTCAATTATTGCGTTCTTCGGTAGAAGAGAAAGAATCATTAGAGGTGACGCTTCCAGACGGACGGGTGTATTTGGCTACGGCATCCTCCATCGTGGCAGAAAGTCAGATAATTGGGCGCGTGTGTGTGCTAAGGGATGTCACCCATTTCAAAGAACTGGACGCCCTCAAGTCAGATTTTGTGTCCACCGTGAGTCACGATCTGCGCTCTCCTTTAACCTTGATGCGCGGCTATGCCACTATGCTGGAGATGGTAGGTGATCTTAATAAACAACAAGCTGGCTATGTTCGCAAGATTGTTGTCGGTGTAGAAAGTATGTCGCGCCTGGTCAATAACTTGCTTGACCTGGGCCGGATCGAGGCTGAGGTGGGACTGCAATTGGAGATGCTTCCGGTGCGCGATATTGTTGAAGAGGTAACTGGCACTTTGAACCTGCAAGCAGCGCAAAAGCGGATCAAACTCCACACCGCGATTCGTCAACCATCAGTTCCATTGATCGAGGCGGATCGTGCTCTGTTGCAGCAGGCTTTCTATAATCTAGTGGAAAATGCTATCAAGTACACACCAGAGGGAGGGGATGTGTGGGTCAACGTGAAAACCCTGCAAGATAGACTGGTATTCGAAGTTCGAGATACTGGGATTGGAATTTCGCGAGGTGATCAACATCGTCTATTCGAAAAATTCTACCGCAGCGCGAATCGTGAGGCCAAAAAGGAGCGTGGTACCGGTCTGGGACTGGCGATCGTCAAATCGATTGCAGAGCGTCATAAGGGGCGGGTGTGGGTTGAGAGTCAATTAGGACAGGGGACAACTTTCTTTTTCGAGATTTCCCTACGGCAGACCCGGTAAAACACCCCCACATATCAGCAATTCCCTTCCCGTTTTCCTGTCCGTTTTCCTTGACTGGAATTGGTGTCGCTTGTATAATGCGGCTCGCATGCCACATAGTAATAAAGGTAGTATGTCAAATAGCGAGCGCTTGAGATGGAATATCTCTTGCGCTTGCTTTTGTTTGTCTGCTGGGCAGTACATTTGTTCGGCTTATAATCCCCTCAGCAACTAGATGGAGTTTAATTATCCTCGATAAAGATAGGCTGATAGTGGGTTCGAAATACGCTTGTGGCGTATTTTGAACCCACTATCCCTTTTTTAGAGGAAACATTTACTCCATTGCGGTGGATGTTGTGTTGAAGTTTTGGTATGCAAGCCATGACTTAGAGAGGGGGGTCATCTTCCCACTTTAGGCAGTTTTTAGGAGGCAGTCGCGTGGAAACTAAGGGTCTGACGGCACTTCGCATTAGCTTGGCTTCGCCCGAAACCATTTTAAGTTGGTCTTATGGTGAAGTCCTAAAACCCGAAACCATAAATTATAGACGTCTGCGGCCAGAAAAGGATGGCCTTTTTTGTGAGGCCATTTTTGGCCCGACTCGTGATTGGCAGTGCTATTGTGGAAAATATAAGAATATTCGCTACAAAGGTATTGTCTGTGATAAATGTGGAGTAGAAGTAACCCGCTCATCGGTACGCCGAGAGCGCATGGGACATATCGAATTATCGTCGCCAGTTGCTCATGTATGGTACACCCGACGTGTGCCATCCTATTTGGGTTTGTTGTTGAATATTTCTCGCCGCAATCTAGACCGCGTACTTTATTTTGCTCAATATATTGTTACCTATGTGGATGAAGATTCGCGCCAGAAGACTCTCAGCCGTCTGGAAGAACAATTCGCGGGCAGTGATAGTATTATTGCAGAAAAAATCGAGGCTGAAATTGATGATCTTACAACAGACCGCGATCGAAAACTGGAAGAATTGAAGCAGCGGGAAGAAGAAACCATCTCTCGATACAATGAAACCATCGCAGCCCAAATAGACCCAATCATCAAGACGGGACAACGCCTGGACAGTGATCTGCAAGAAAGATTGGGCAAATCTACCCGTAAGGAAATCATCTTCCCGGGGACGGGCATCGTAATAGTCCCGGCTGGTGGAAAAATCACCAATCAACATCTGGGCGATGTTCAGCAAGTTGTTAAAGAACGCTTAGACGAACTGGAAGACGAGCTAAAAGATCAGAAGCGGCGCGAATTAGAACATATTAAGCTTGATACCGCGCGCCTGCGTGCTGAGGTGGAACAAACCATTATTGGACTGCGCAATAAAATGGAAGATGATATATCCGCCTCGCACAACGAAAATAAGCGCTTGCGTGATGAGTTGTTGGAACTGCAACCGATTACTTTCATGGGAGAGATGCGCTACCGCGAGCTTAAATCTCGTTGGGGACAGGTCTTCCGTGCAGATATGGGGGCAGAGGCTTTCCGCGATATTCTCAAACGCCTGGATATGGATGCTCTGGCCAAAGAATTATGGCATACACTGCGCACCTCCAGGAGCAAACAGACACGCACGAAGGCGACCAAGCGATTGAAAGTTGTAGATGCCTTTCGGAACTCAGACAACAGACCCGAATGGATGATCATGACAATTCTGCCGGTCATCCCGCCAGCTTTGCGCCCCATGGTCCAATTAGATGATGGCCGTTTTGCCACCTCGGATTTGAATGATCTGTATCGACGTGTAATCAACCGCAATAATCGTCTGAAGCGTCTACTCGAACTCGGTGCCCCAGATGTGATCGTGCGCAACGAGAAGCGTATGTTGCAAGAAGCGGTAGACTCGTTGATTGATAATTCGCAGGGCGGTAAAGCTCGCTCGCGGCGAGGGCGTCGCGAGTTGAAATCCCTCAGCGATATGCTCAAAGGGAAGAAAGGACGCTTCCGCCGAAACCTGCTGGGGAAGCGCGTGGACTACTCAGGTCGTTCTGTGATCGTGGTAGGCCCCAAACTAAAGATGCATCAATGCGGCCTGCCCAATAGCATGGCTTTGGAGTTGTTCCGTCCCTTTGTGATCCAGCGTTTGGTGGCCCACAATTACGCAGCCAATGTTAAGGGCGCCAAGCGTTTCATCGAACGCAATCGTCCCGAAGTTTGGGAAGTTGTGGAAGAAGTTATCAAAGAGCGTCCGGTATTGCTCAACCGCGCTCCCACTCTTCACCGATTGGGCATTCAGGCTTTCGAGCCAGTGTTAGTTGAGGGTAGCGCCATTCATCTTCACCCCCTGGTGACGACAGCATTCAATGCCGACTTCGATGGTGATCAGATGGCGGTCCATGTGCCCTTATCTAAAGAGGCGGTCCGAGAAGCACGTGAACTCATGCTTTCTTCTCGGAACTTGCTCAAGCCCGCAGATGGTGAACCCATTATCGGCCCGTCCAAAGACATGGTTCTTGGTGTGTACTATTTGACCAAGTCTGACGATCGCAAATTCAAGGGAGATGGACGCATATTTGCTACAATGGATGAAGTTGAAATGGCTTATAGCCTGGGTAAGGTGGAAGTTCCAACGAAGATCAAATTGCTTGTTACCACCTGGTACGATGAAGATGGCAGCCGCATGTCTGAACCAGAGCAAAGACTGATTGATACCACAGCCGGACGCGCGCTTTTCAATCGTGTCTTACACCCTGATGTGAGGTTTGTCAATCAACCGCTAGAAAAAGGCGGTGTGAAAGACCTGATCGCTGAAATCTATGAGGTTTGTGGACAAGAAGAGACCGCGCGCGCTGCCGACCACATCAAAGAGATTGGCTTCACTTTCGCGACCAAGTCTGGTTACTCTATCGCAGTTTCAGATATCACCATTCCCGTCGAGAAGGCTGAAATCGTCGATAAAGCTATCGATGCTGTTGAAATCGTACAACGCAATTTCCGCCGAGGTTTATTGACCGATCAGGAACAGAACGAACGCGTCATCGAAATTTGGCAGCGAACTACATCCGATGTCGGCGATGCGGTTCGCCGTAATATGGATCCTAATGGCAACCTGGCAACCATGGCCAATTCCGGCGCTACCAAAGGTGGTTTCGGCCCAATTTCGCAGTTGGCCGGGATGCGCGGCTTGATGGCCGATCCCTCGGGGCGTATTATCCCCTTGCCCATTCGCTCGAATTTCCGTGAGGGCCTGACAGCATTGGAATACTTCATTTCCACTCACGGCGCTCGCAAAGGTCTGGCGGATACTGCCTTGCGCACTGCCGATGCCGGTTACCTGACTCGCCGTTTGGTCGATATTGCCCAAGACACCGTGGTGAACGATGACGATTGCGGAACAGAGCATAGCATTGTCATCCGCCGATCAGACGATGTTGCCGGACAATCCATGGGAAGCCGCCTGTATGGACGTGTGGTTGCTGAGCGGGTGGTTGACCCCCAGACAGGTGAGATCGTAATCGAGCGTGGTGATATGCTCGACCGCGAGCAGGCGCGCCGAGTAGTCGCTGCGGATGTAGAAGCAGTCAAAGTCTATTCTCCGCTGACTTGTGAACTGGGGCATGGTATTTGCGCTAAGTGTTATGGATTGGACTTTGGCCGCGGTAAGAAAGTTGCGGTGGGGTCTGCCGTGGGTATTGTGGCAGCCCAATCCATTGGCGAACCGGGTACTCAACTCACCTTGCGAACTTTCCACACCGGTGGGGTTGCTAATGTTGGTGACATTACCACGGGTCTTCCCCGTGTGGAAGAACTTTTCGAGGCCCGCAAGCTTCCAAAAGGTGAAGCTGTAGTAACTGAGATTGCCGGTGTTGTACGTGTAGAAAAATCCGACCGCTACAGTGATATGCGTGTGGCGCATGTTGAACATAGCGAAATGATGAGCGACACGTACGAAACTCCTGAAGGCTGGACCGTAGCTATAAAGGACGAGAGCGAAGTTAGCCAGGGGGATGTGATTGCATCTCACGGCGAAGATACCACTATCGTTGCTCTCAATGCCGGACGCGTGCGCATTGAAGGCGATAAGGTCATCATTTCGTACGAACATCGAGATGCGGAAGAATACGAGATTCCTAGCGACGCCCGCGTGCTTGTCAAGAATGGGGAACATGTGGAACCTGGGCAGCCCCTGACCGAAGGCTCGTTGAATCCCCACAGCATTCTGCGCATTCAAGGACGGGAACAAGCCCAGGCGTACTTGCTCTCCGAAGTGCAGAGAGTATATCGTTCTCAGGGGCAGAACATCCACGATAAGCACTTCGAAGTCATTATCAATAAGATGATGGCTCGAGTTCTAGTCACCCATTCTGGAGATACTGAGTATCTGCCGGATGATCTCGTGAATCGTTTGGTCTTGCAGCATACCAATGAGAAGATGCTCAGCGAAGGCAAGTCTCCGGCCAAATATGTTGAAATACTCTTGGGAATTACGAAGGCCTCTTTGATCACAGACTCATTCTTGTCAGCCGCATCTTTCCAGCACACTATCAAGGTATTAGCCAGTGCTGCCATCGCATCCACTGAAGACCCGTTGTATGGGTTGAAGGAAAACGTTATCATCGGTAAACTTATCCCTGCTGGTACCGGCTTTGTGCATGGGCGGTTTTCAGGTGTTGATGACTTAGCTAAAGAGCATGTTGATGAACTGCCTCTGAGCGCTGATCTCGAAGAAGGCGATGCCGAAGACGCCGTCCCCGCTGACGAAGCAACCGCTGACGAAGCAACCGTGAACGAAGACGCCGTGGACGAAGACACCGACCCCACAGACGAAACCCCCGTTGACGAAGCAATCGTGGACGAAGACGCTGACCCCGCAGCCGAAAAACCGCAGCCGAAGACCCCGCAACATAGCTGAGTGGGTAACGTGAAGTGATTCTTATCACGCACACCTGCACTTGCTGCAGGTGCAAGTGCCACGTTTCACGCATCACGAATCACGTTTCACGAGATACAAGCAGCCTGCCCACTTTTGCTCAACTGCCCAATCAATAATTATCCTCTCTCATTGGTCTCGAACCGGTGAGAGGGGATTTTTTGTTTAACCACCCCAGAATATCTGGCTTACAATTATGGGTTGACGCCGACCCCATTTCCACGTAATATAATCGGGTACCCGCCGACCGCCACCGACATCTATGAGAAACCTGCTAAAGCAGGTTCAGAGCATGTCGTAACATGCTTTAGCATGTTTCCAATACCAGACCCCGAATTCATTCGGGGGGCTAAAGCAGGTTCAGGGCGTGTCGTAACATGCTTTAGCATGTTTCCAATACCAGACCCCGAATTCATTCGGGGGGCTAAAGCAGGTTCAGAGCATGTCGTAACATGCTTTAGCATGTTTCCAATACCAGACCCCGAATTCATTCGGGGGGGGCTAAAGCAGGTTCAGGGTGTGTCGTAACATGCTTAATAGAATTTCAGAAAATGATTTTGACTCAGCCTGTCATTGCAAAGCAGCTTTACCGCTGAAGCAATCTCATCCTTGGCAAGAAGGAGATTGCTTCACCGAAAAGCGTCGGTTCGCACATCGTCCCCTTTGGGGAATGACATCTGGGTAAGCGGAGTCAAAAACATTATCTTAACATCTATAGTGAAGACTTTAGTCATTTGATGGGGATGGGCAGTAAGCCTGCCTACGCAGGCCGGATACCAGTCGGCTGGTTTTTGTACGGTAGACAAGCGGTCAAAAGGATTAATTGAAAAGAGCGGCGTACTGGACGCCGCTCTTTATTGATGGGGTTGTATTTCTACTGGGCGGGACAGGTGAGTTCTTTATATTTGAGAGCACGGGCATTAAGAGTTCCCTCTCTAGTATACCCACATCCATAGATTATGTAAGTGTAGTCACCTTTGGGAATTGTATACGAGCGCTCCTCCTGATCATACAAAAAGAAGGCGTATTCGCTTGGGCCATTGAGTACGATCACAATATTGTGGTCAGTAGCGTTTTTCAGCGTCACCTTGACCAGTCTCAGGACCTTGCCAGCGTCGATAACGCCAGTGGGGTTGGTAGTTGCATGTGTGCCGCAAGCCGGGACGACTATTTTTTGGTGTTTGGTCATATCCAGGGAGGTGTTGATAAACACTCCGCATGAGTAGAATTTATTGGAATACT
>JBDRGC010000008.1:0-3565 GCA_043818215.1 Chloroflexota bacterium
TCCCTAATAACGGTAATGAATTTTTTGTACACGGATTTACACGGATTTTACGGATAAAACGAAAAAACAAAGAAAAAATCCGTGGTATCCGCGAAATCCGTGTACAAAATTCTTTGCTCGGTTTATTCAGGAACAAGTCTAATGTTTTTGTCTCTGCTTACCCTCCTGTCATTCCCCAAAAGGGACGATGTGCGAGGAGCGTTCTGTGTGACGAAGCAATCTCACACTTCGCAGGATGAGATTGCTTACCCCAAGGGAATGCTTCGCGATCGCTCCGCAAGCTCCGCTCGCATACTTATCCCTTTGGGATACTTATCCCTTTGGGACACTTGTCCCTTTGGGAATGACACTGAGTCTAAATCTTTTTCTGAAAGTCTATATCAATGGGACCACTGACCCCCGCCTCTCTCGTGTAGCACCTTTTTTTAGTAGAGTCATCAATTGAGGGTTGAGATATGGATAGAGTCGACGATGCCAACGATCACAGAGATAACACATCCATCGGGTTGATTAAGCACTTGACGAGCGCCATTGCCTTCTCTGTTTACCAATACGGTATCGCCGATACCAGCGTGGGTGTTATCCAAGGCAATGAAATCCCCCTCCGCTGGATCCCCGGGCAGGATTAGCGGCTGCACTACTAACAGCCGCCGCTTTTTATAATGCGGGTTGCTGATGGTAGTAACAATGGTGCCGATCACTTTTCCAATGGTCATATCAGGTGTATTTTACGTACCCCTCTTCGAGGGTGAAATCGAATTCGTCATCGGGACGCACAACCAATTCATCGACAATACCAACTAATGCCAGGTCGACAGGCACGAATTTGTGTTCCCGTAGGGCAAGGGCAGCTTCGCGTGAGCGCACCATTACACACAAGTCGCCGGGGCCAGCGTAGACAGTGTCAACGGCAACCTGCATCGTACCCACAGGCTCCAGGTTTCTATCTAGTGGCTGCACAACAAGCAACTTCATCCCCTGGAGATCGGGGTATTTCATCGTGCAGATGGCAGTTCCGCGCACCTTTCCAAACAACATTTTTTGATCCTATCTAGAATCCATGTGTATCTTCTCTGAAAATAGAGGGTAGAGAGCAGAGGGCAGGGGTTTCAAGATGCTACACGGCGCATTTTGCCCCCCCTTTGCCTCCATTTACTATAGTGTCCTATGGGTATCGTTGGGCTAAGTTGCCTGCGTTTTAGCTTCGAGACTCGCTCAACCAGAGCCTAACTTTGCTTTTAGCGCGCCTTCCTCCGCTGCGTAGCAGGTCAGCTTCTGCCGGGGTTAGGCAGCTCTAATTGTCTTGGGATGAATCGCGAGGTTTCACCGCGTACCTCCTGAGAGCTGCAATTCCTATTACGATGCATGCAGAAGCAATGTAGTAGATCGATGACTGGGCTCCAAAATCCATCAAGGCGTATCGGAATCGGCCAATTATGGTGGTACGAAGCCACATAGGGAAACTAACACAGATAGAAAGGTACTCTCCTATAACGAACAGACCGGAGATAATAAAGGCGATGGCCGCGAATCGACTTGGCGGGAGGTGACGCAATGCAAGCCAAGTCAAAGCGAGGATCCCTATGACAACAACTACAGGGACTAATGACGAGAGTAAGACCCCAGGCCTAAAGTCGAAAGTGGCTCCCGCGTACTTTTTGAGTTGCTGAAGGGATGTATCGATTGCATAAGCGAGGACATACGCCAAAGTCAGCGAAGCAATCGTGATTGGTACTGGGGACCTAAGACAAGATTTAACGGATAAGTTGTCCATGATACATCATTACCTACAATCTATGCTGCCTAACGAGTTGATACATCCACGTTTTGCAATACTCGCCGGATAATCGTCTCCAATAATTTTGGATCGACCGAGTCACCCAGGCGGGCGGCCACGGCTTTATGCACCCGCTGGAATAAGTCGTCGCCAGAGGGCTTATTGGGGAGCGCCTGGGCTGCGGCGGATATCTGCTGTTGAGCAGCGCCATCGGAGGGGGGCTGCGATGCACTTGGAGAGGTCAGTTTTGTAATGTAGGGACGCTCCGGAGCGCTGGGGGGTTGTTCACGCAGCAACTCGATTCCCAAGCGCATGGCTTTGTCACGGGCTAAATCTGTCAACACAATATCATCATCAACAGCCAGAGAAATAACGCCGCGTTTGGCCATATCTTCGATATCGCGTTCAGTATAGAACGTTTTTGGCATAGCAAACTCCTCTAATACTTGCTCTCTACGCCCTCCAGACTCTCTAGAGCTTGAATAGCAGCGTCGCGAGCAGTCTCGGCTTCTGCCTCTGTACCGGATAACCACATGCGGCCAAAACGACCAACTGAGCTTACGTGGACAATATCGATCGTGGCTTTCTTCTCAGCTTCATTGCACGCAAAGTTAATATATGCAGCCGGGAAACATTCCACAACCAGCAATGTCTGGCCCGGCACTAGCATACTGCCGCGGCGCCAACGATTGAGAAGTTGAGCCTGATAGGGATCCACATTGGTGATCAATTGGGTCGAGGCGATCTTGGGGCGAATGCGGTCTTCGATACTCAAACCCAGGCGCTCCAAGACGATGCGCCCAGATTCGAGCACATCTGCTTGATTGAGAGAGTGAATCTCGAACATGCCAAATTCGCGCTCGACCACCTGTGCTCCAGGTTTGGCCTCGGTTGCCTTGACGGCGATATCCACTGTGCGAAACACTTCGTTGCCAGGCGACATTTCGATGTATAGCGAGGCCATACCCTCGATTGGCAGGTCACCCTGGGTAATGGTTCCCACAAATGCCGCGTATTGCGGCTGCATGCGGTTCAAATAACAATAGCAGCGTAGAGAAAATTCTTCAGCCATATCTTTGCCTTTTGAGTTCACACTTGAGTCAATCCAGGCACTTTTTTACCGCACACCGCCCCGAGAGCGTAGTGGTGCGGGGGAGTAGGTAGTACCCTTCACCTTTCGGGTACTCTGCGGGTATCCAGTCAAGCTGGACGAACTGTGCTTCGCGAAGAACGCAGAGTTTTCCTTGTTTTTCTCTGTGGTCTCCGCGGTTAATTCTTTGGGACACCATGTAAATCTTGCTAATATGGTGTTTCCAGGTCATGCATCGCAATGCCCAGCGGGGTGACGAAAACCGGCCGGTCGGGGACCCGGGTGGGGATGCCTGTGTATTCCTCGATGACTTTCGCCATCCCGGGGAACGCACAGGGACCGCCTACCAGGGTGAGTTGGTCGACGCTTACACCGCTCTGGCGGACATGCCGGTTGACAATGCTGCCAACCTTCTCCATCACCGGGCGGAGGGCGGGGAACAAGCGAGCCTGTTCAGCCGGATTCACCTTCAAGGTTTCCGCATCTTCGAATGGGATATCAAGGGAACCAGCAACCACCAGCGTAAAGTGAGTTCCACCGGTTGGTTCATCGGCTGTGTAAACCACTTCTCCGTCGCGTAGGATGGCGATTCCAGTGGTACCGCCACCCACGTCCACGATAGCTCCATTCCGCAAATTCAGCAGAGCATTTGCCGCGGTAGGCTCAGCGACCAATTTAGTACAACGCATCCCGGCAGC
>JBDRGC010000009.1:0-3029 GCA_043818215.1 Chloroflexota bacterium
CCAAGACCATGCTCTACCCCCGCGATCCGTCCCTAGACCCTCAACTTGTCTGGAAGGGCAAGGATGAACAGGATCAGAATGACCTTGCCGTCCCCGTTGTGCCGATTTACATTCAGGAGAAGATTCACCCACGGGCGCTCATTGACGCATTGCCACGCATCGAGCAACCCAGCGACAAACAGATCAACCTTTTTGCCGACTTCAACGGCCTGCCGGAGGCATTTGACCAGCGGGTGGACTTTTATCAGCACGACGGCCACTGGTCGAACCGCATGATTCAGGGCGATTCACTGCTGGTGATGACCAGTTTGGCCGAGAAGGAAGGGCTTAAGGGTAAGGTGCAGACCACCTATTTCGACCCGCCCTATGGCATCAAATTCGGCTCCAACTGGCAGGTCAGCACCCGCAAACGCGACGTGAAAGACGGCAAGGCCGAGGACGCCAGCCGCCAGCCCGAACAGGTCCGCGCCTTCCGCGACACATGGAAGCTCGGCATCCACTCTTACCTCGCATATATGCGCGACCGCCTCGTTGCCGACCGCGAATTGCTAACCGAGACGGGAAGCATATTCGTTCAAATTGGTGAAGAAAACGTGCATCTCGTTCGGTGCGTGTTGGATGAAGTTTTTGGAAGTGACAATGTATGCCAGTCGATAAAATTCTTTAAGACTACGAGCCAGACGAGTCTCTTACTGCCACAGACTATGGACTACATCCTTTGGTATGCGAAAAACCGAGATAATGTCAAGTTCAGGTCGTTATATTTGACCAAGGATTACCAACGCGCAGCCCAATTCAGCTATGACTGGGTTCAACTGCCGAATGGTGATCGAAGATCACTTTCTTCCGCAGAGAAGAATAACCTGTTTGCCCTTCCAGAGGGCAGTCGGCTCTGTAGCCTTGACAATCTCACATCACAAAGTGGAGGTGCATCCACGCAGTTTCAATATGAATTTACCGGCAATACTTTTACTCCAACTTCGGGCGGTTGGAAAACCAATAAAGAAGGCATGGTGTCATTAGATCATGCCAAGCGTTTGGATGTGAAAGGAAATCGTCTTCGATATGTCCGTTATTTTGATGATTTTCCCGTAACACCACTTTCAGATGTCTGGGTCGATACAGTTGTCGGTGGCTTTTTCGGTGACGACAAAACTTATGTTGTACAAACTGCCCCGAGGGTCATTGAACGCTGCATCCTGATGACCACCGACCCCGGCGACCTGGTGCTCGATATCACCTGCGGTAGCGGAACCTCCGCCTATGTCTCCGAACAATGGGGCCGTCGCTGGATTACCTGCGACACCAGCCGCGTCGCCTTGGCCTTGGCCCGCACCCGGCTTATGGCGGCCAAGTATCCCTATTACCTGCTGGCCGACTCACCGGAAGGCATAAAGAAGGAAGCGGAACTGACCGGCAAGTTACTTCCGCCGCACACAACCGATAACGATATCCGCAAGGGCTTCGTTTATAAGCGCGTGCCCCATGTTACGCTCAAATCCATCGCCCACAATCCCGACATTAAAGAGGGAATGACCCGCAAGCAGATTGACGACGCCATCGCCCGCCACGCCGACACCGAAACGCTCTACGACCAACCCTATGAAGACAAGAAAACCGTCCGTGTCAGCGGCCCCTTCACGGTCGAAAGCCTCTCCCCGCACCGGGTACTTGTCACTGCCGACGAGGATATGGACGGGACTATTACCCGTCAAGAGGCACAGCGGGAGCAGGACTTCGCCACGATGATCCTCGACAACATGCGCAAGGCGGGTGTACAGAACACCAAGAAAGGCGAACGAATTAAATTCGATACGCTTGACCCCTACGCAGGAAGCTGGCTGCACGCCGCCGGCGAATACACCGATGCTGAAGGGAAGACGAAGCGCGTGGCCATCTCTGTTGGCCCGGAGCACGGCACGGTCTGCCCGCAGCAAGTAAAGGAGGCCGCCAAGGAAGCTGTCCAGGGTATCGGCTACGACCTCTTACTCGTCTCAGGATTCGCCTTCGATCCCCATGTCGCGGAAGAAGCCAGGCGTTACGGTAAACTGATGGTGCTGCCCGTCAAGATGAACCCCGACCTGGCCATGGGTGATGACCTCTTAAAGAAGACCGGGGCGGGAAATCTTTTCATGGTCTTCGGAGAACCGGACGTGGATATCAGAAAGCAGAAAGACGGAACACTCATGGTGGAAATCAAAGGTGTAGACGTGTATGACCCGACGACCGGTGAGATTCGCAGTGACTCCACCAACGACATCGCCTGCTGGTTCATCGACACCGATTACAACGGCGAGAGCTTTTTTGTACGCCACGCCTACTTTACTGGCGCAGATAAGCCTTACGAAAAACTCAAGCGTACGCTACGAGCCGAGATTGATGAGGCGGCTTGGGCGAGCCTTTACAGTACCACCAGCCGTCCATTCGCGAGACCGCAGACTGGCAAGATCGCTGTCAAGGTGATCAATCACTACGGTGACGAAGTTCTAAAAGTGTTCGAGGTTTAGAGAAGCTTCCTGAAATGTTGTTTTATTCCTCTGCCCTCACATACAACATTACAACCAGCAATCATAAACCGTTTTGGAATAAAAAAGCAGTGCCACCGCTGGCTCTACCTTTATTGTTTTTCTTACTGACCAAACCCCAGCAGATTCATGATTCCCAGCTCCTCCCTACATTCAGGGGAATTTAGGGGACAGGTTGCCGCGGCGGTAACCATTTATTATCTATTTTCTGACTATTCTCACAAATTTCATGATTGTTGACCAAAAATTAGCAAAAAAAGCAGTTTTTTAAACTGTATATTTCAACAATTTGGATATTAAACAGAAAACAGGATAACCACATTAAAGGCTATCTCGCCGGAAGTTTTGAGTATAGATATCGTGCCAACCGCGCACATCATGAATCAGACTATTTTCATGCTGATAAGGTTTGTATATCACAAATAATGAATTACCCCCGCAGCAAGCTACGGGGAATTAGACCCAAAGGGGATTAAAACGTTTCAATTTGTCATGTCATATATA
>JBDRGC010000010.1:0-33625 GCA_043818215.1 Chloroflexota bacterium
CTTGCCATTCTCGGTATGTCCACCTACTCCAATCCTGACGGTGGTGTTTTGGTGCAAGCCAGCGTTCGAAACCAGGGGGATGCCAGCACGCTGAATGGTTTCTACACAGACCTTTACGTTGATCACTTACCTGCAGGTGGAGGCGACTACACCGGCAGTATCCGGTTTTGGGTAAACGATCCCATCCAGGCGGGGGCCACAGTCACGTTGACCACAGTCATCAATGATCTGTCCGACCTGGGCAGGGACGCGCAGCCTCTCGCTCCCGCCAGCGAGACCAATGCCACGCTCTACGCTCAAGCCGACTCTGCGGGTGTGGTTGGCGAACCGGATGAAGATGATAATATCTACTCGTCGGGAACTGAGATCTGCATTGCCACCGCCGATGCCTTCGAAGGCGATGACACTGCTGGTACGGCATCCATTATCAGCCTGCCCAGGGCCAGACCCACAATTTCGACAGCCTGGGCGACCAGGACTGGATCAAATTCGATGCTCAGGCAGAAATGACTTACACCCTGCGCACTTCCAGCCTGGGCGCGTCAGCCGATACTTACTTGTACCTGTATGACACCGATGCCGCGACGATGCTGGCCTCCAACGACGACTACGGCGGCAGCCTGGCATCCCTGATTGAGTGGGTTGCTCCTGCGGATGGCACTTACTACATACTCTTCCAACACTGGAATCCAAACGTAGGTGGCTGCGGAACCAGCTACTCGTTCACACTATCTGAACCTGGCTTCGAGATATTCTTGCCGCTTGTGATGAGGTAAATGCAGCCCCTTGGGTTCTCTACGCGACAGGAGCGACGCACTTGTTCAGTGCGTCGCTCCTGTTTTTTCGGAAGGGTGGAACGCTAAACGGCCAGCAGCAATTCCCGATATGAAAAGGGAGATTAGGTTGAAAAAGCCAGCCGTAAGGACTTTTAGCTCCAATCACCTTCGTATGACGATGTATCCCTTCGACACTTCCTTCCCCCTTCGGGGACTATGCGGTCGCAGGACAGGCTTCGTGGTGGCATACTTGACTAAACAAGCCGTGCCGTCGGTGAAGAACATGGCGTTGCGGCGTTGTTGCCAGTAGCGGCGGTAACGCCAGCCGAGCGTCTTCTTGGAGTGACGGTACTTGGCCCGCCCCTTCGGCAGGCTTGTATAGAATAGAGAGAGAAAGAAAGAAAGAAAACATCATTCGTATTGATGACACAAACCATAAAACCGCGACACTAGCCGACCTCCCCCCCTCAAAAGGTTGTACAATACAAACAAAGCTACAGCCTTTTTTTGTTTACTGCACCCTGTACCCGACCTATGCCTCGACTTGGAACCCTGAATACTCCGAATCCTTATGCTTTCTTTGGCGCTTTCGCCGGTCTTCCTTTCTGGCCGGGGGGCCTGACGCTGTTAGCTGCCGCGCCGGGAATCGGCAAGACCTCCTGGATGCTGCAAATCAATTTCGACGCCGCCGCACACAATATCCCTTCGGCCATGGGCTGCTACGAACACACCGCCGAAGCATGTCCTGCGAACGAAGGAAGTGTCGAAGGGAACTCAGGTACCGTCTGGAAATGGGTAGTGATCCTTAACAATTGAGATAAATGCCAAGATATCGTTCTCGATTACCAAAGGGATGGCTCAACAGCCCACATTAGACGATTTTTCGTTCATGCCCTAGGCAGACCGTTACCCATCACCCCCTCCACCGGTCATCGACAATCCCGTCCCGGCTAATCTCACATCTCATGAACTTGCTTGTTTGCGTGCTCTGGTACGTGTCCCGATGGCAACTACCAAGGAAGTAGCCGCAATGATGGGGCGCAGCCTTCCTACGGCGCGTCAGGCTTTGTATGAATCAGTCAGGCGCGGGCTGGCTGCCCAGATACTAGAGAAGCCGTCTGACGAGTTGACGAACGATGAAAAAAGGCAATTGCCATCCTATTATCCAGCCTGGGAGATACGCCGCCCTGGAACGTCAGCGGTCTACCGCAGTTGGGGCTTGCCAGCTAAGATTTCCTTTCCAGGTAAGCGGGTACGCGAGTATCACGTGGGAAAGCGACATAGACAAACATCGCGACTATGGAAAGCCTGGCTTCAGCAGGCCTGGCCTTATGCCGATATTTGGGCCGGATGGACTGAAATCTCTCTGGATGATTACCGGCCCGACGCGGTCGCCTGGGGGCGGCTATGGGGTGCGGAGACATTATTTTGTTTAGAAGTAGAAAGCGGAAATGCCACCAAAAAGATGCTGAGAGAGAAGATCACACACAAGTTCAACAAAGCGCGAAGACACGCAGAGCTTCGATCTCCCCCTGGTTTTTACTGTCTTATCTCCCGCCTGAGTGCAGGAGACGGTGTCGCCGGTATTCAGGGACTTGTCCGGGTTTGACAACGTAGCTGTCGTGCTGGCGAACTGGCGGGCTTTTGGGGAGTTGCCTATGCCTGCCTGGGGGTGGGTGAGGTGGGAGGGGTGATGATGGGAAACGAATGAGTGCTGATTTAACTTGCCCGCTCCACCCTCTCCGCCAGATCATCGAATGACGGCTCTGTGTAGATCATCACCGTGTTCAGGTTTGTGTGTCCCAACAATGCGGCCAACCCACGCAGGTCGTCAGGATTTCCCCGCAGATAATTGTCGCTAAAGGTATGCCGCAGGACGTGGGGGCCAAAGTTGTCTATCTTGGCAGCGAAAGCATATTTGTTCAAGATTCGCAACACCGCGCTGCGATCCTTGAGTGAACCGCACTACCCGATCCATAGCGCAGCATCCGACCCCAATTTTAGAAAATGGCGGGGGTTCCGAAGCGCGCCGAAGACGTTTTACGCTAGGGGAAAAATCGAAAAAGGCAATATCGACGTGCATAGTCAAGTCGAAAGGCGTTACAGGAGCTATCTATATCTGATATCTTATCTGATGTATTAAATATAATATTTGATATATTATGGTATAATCACTTATAGTAGTGTTCTCACATAATGCCTAATGCACATTTATGTATCAAGTATGGAGTTACGCTCATGCTCCGTTCGGAATCGGGTGACACCTCAAAAAGTCTGATCTACAAGAACCTGCGTCGTTCCATCGGCGTAGGGCATCGCAAACCGGGTGAGAGGCTAAACCTGGATGAGCTGGCCCAAAGCTACGGTACCAGCATCACGCCGGTGCGCGATGCACTCCAGATGCTCAGCCAGGAAGGGCTAGTAATGATCAAGTCCCGCTCCGGTTACTTTGTCACCCATGTCACCCTGAAGCAGTTACGCGACATGCTCGAACTGCGCGAAAGCCTCGAAGTAGCCTCTATCGAACGAGCCGCGGTCCGGATCACCGAGGAGCAACTCGAGAAACTCGGACACGTCCATGCGGGCTACACCGACGAAGGTGATGAATCCTACATCCGTTACATGAGCGAGAACCGGATCTTCCACTACCTGATCGCCGAGGCATCGGGTAACCACGAACTGGCGGAAACGTTGGGCCGCTTACACGATCGGTTGCTCCGTTTTATGATTCTGTGCCGTGAAGGCAAGACGCTGGAGAGCAGGCACTCGCGCGTCATCGAAGCATTGCGCACCCATGAATTTGCGGCAGCCCGCCAGACAATACTTGCTGAGGTCAATCAAACCCGTGAGGACATTTTAGAACGTGTTATTGAGGAAGATGGGGCATTCTGGCGTCTGGGCAATCGAGTTTCAGAGTAAGCAACTTCCTGGCAGAAACGGAAAAGGAGGCATGATGGCGACAGATGTATCACAAATACAAAGACAAAATGGTGTCTGGCCCGAATTGCTGACTGGCTGGATGTCCATCCTGACCGAACCCTCTCTGGACACTTTTCGCGCCCAGAGAGCTAGAGCCGATCCTTTAAAGACGGTGCTGGGGGTAGGACTTTTAGGGTTGGTGCTCGGGCTATGGGCTTTAGCTATCAAGCCGGCTGCCCTGGTAACTGGGATGGGGACAGAGGCTATATTGGTTGATCTGTTGCGTATGATCTTTTTCGCCGAGGCCGACTTTTTCATCATCAGCCTGATTTTGTTCTTTATCGCCAGGGGGTTTGGTGGAATAAGCAGCTTTTCAGAGCAAAGCTATTTGTTGTCCCTGGTAACTGTGCCCCTGGGCATGATCGTAGTTGCCTTTCTCTTCGTGGGCGAAAAACTGGGGCTGACGCTGACCGCTATTCTTAATCCCCTGAGTCCCGTGGGGGTGGCAGGCATCTTTGTTATCTTGTTTGCTCTCTATGGGTTTCTCTTGCTGCTATTTGCACTGCAAGCGGCGCACGAGATGCAATCCAGCGCGGTCTTCTACACACTCGGCGCGCCATTACTCGTATGGGGCATCCTGAGGGTAGCCTCCATGTTTGCCGCGGGGGAGGAGAACCTCATCACCACACAATGGGTCTTTATCGCCGAGCAGTGGGCCAAGGGAACAGCGCAAGAATTGCTGTTAGGCCATCTCTGGCTGGTCGCTTTTTCCGTCTCTATCGCGGTAGTGCTCGGTGTAATGATGGGTGTATTCATTACCTGGCCTGCCCGGCGACCGCGGCTCTCCCACCTGGTCGTCTTGATTCCGCTGGCTTTGTTCTTGCTGCTCTGGGCTGCCTCATCGGGATTATTGGGGGAAGGGATGGCTGACCAGATTATGAGTACGACGAAAGACTGGAGCCGTGCGCTCAAAAGGATAGATAATCTCTATTTTGGGCCCCTGCTCGCAATCGTGGCCGCGATCATTGCCAAGCCGGCCGCAGTGGGGATGATTGTGGCAGTGTTCACCATCATTCTGTACGCACTCTTCCTGGCCGGTGAAACGGCTAGCGATCTTGCCCTCTACATCGCCGGTATCATCTTGACCATCCCCAGTGTGGCGTTGTTTGGCGCCATGATCAAACCATTGGGCATTGGCCCTTTCAATGCTGCTTTTGCCCTTATCTTGTACGCCCAACTGCCCATCCTGCGCAATACCTACACAGGCATCAAAGCGGTGACGCCGGATATCGTCGAGGCCGGACGCGGCATGGGCATGACAGAGGCCCAGCTCTTGCTTAAAGTCAAGCTGCCCATGGCCGTCCCAGTCATCATGACTGGTGTGCGCGTGTCAATCGTTATGTTGATCGGAATCGCTTCTATTGCGGCTTATATTGGCAACGATACGCTGGGAAAGTACATCTTTGATGGCATCTCGCGCGCACAGGAGAAACGTTACTACGCCGGAGCTATTCTGGTGGCTATCCTGGCCCTGGCAGTGGACTACTTCCTGGGTTGGCTTCAAAACCGGTTGACCCCTGAGGGGCTGAAAGGCAGGCGAGAGGCAGCCTGACCAGAAGTTAAGTGAAGGAGAATAAAAAAATGATCAAGTTCGAGAATGTAACCAAAATATACCCCGGAATGTCGTCCCCTGCGGTAGACGATTTATCATTCACTGTCCCCACCGGGGAGATATGTACCATCGTCGGCCCTTCCGGTTGTGGTAAGACCACTGCTATGAAGATGGTCAACCGGCTGATTGATGCAACCGGCGGGGCTATCTACGTGTTGGACGAGAGGGGCGACATGAGCAACGTGCTCGAAATAGACCCCATTCAGTTGCGGCGCAGCATTGGCTACATCATCCAGCAGATAGGGCTTTTCCCCCATCGCACCATCTTGGAGAATATAGGTACGGTGCCTCAGTTGTTGGATTGGGATAAAGCGCGCATCCGCCGCCGGGCGGAAGAGTTAGTCACAATGATGAACATGCCCGTCGATTTCCTGGATCGTTATCCCCACGAATTGTCGGGCGGGCAGCGGCAGCGCATCGGTGTGGCCCGTGGTATGGCCACCGACCCGCCGGTGATGTTGATGGACGAGCCTTTCGGAGCCGTTGACCCCATCAACCGCAACATACTACAGAATGAGTTTCTGCGTTTGCAGCAAGAGGTCAAAAAGACGATCCTTTTTGTTACCCACGATATAGACGAAGCCATCAAGATGGGTGACAAGATATGCATCCTCAACGTGGGCGGCTTCCTGGAGCAGTTCGATTCGCCGGCCAATATCCTGGCCCATCCGGCCAACGAGTTCGTGGAAGATTTCGTTGGGGCTGACCGGGCACTCAAGCGGCTCAACCTGGTGCGGGTGGAAGAAGTGATGAACACTCATCCGCCGCTGCTTCAGGCCACACAGAATGTGGAACAGGCCGTGGGCTTCATGGCTGAACAAGGGATCAGGTTTGCCTATGTGGTCGACGCCGACCGGACGTTGAAAGGATACGTCAGGGGCAGGGACCTGAAAGGCAAAACTGGCTGGGTGGATGAGTTCGTGGAACCGGCTGCCACTACCATCCCGCTGACTACCAGTCTGAAAGACGCTTTGTCGGAGATGCTGGTGGTTGACTACGCCAATGTCTGCGTGGTGGATGCCCAGAACCGCGTGCGAGGCTTGATCGATACGAATATGATTCACGAGGCCGTCATCGAGAGTGCGGCTGCTGCTGAGGGAGAGGAGGCATAGCCAATGAAGGAAGATACCAATTTTTGGCAGCGACTCAAGCACCTCACTCTCAGTGACGTGTTGAGCTGGACTGTTATCCCGGTTCTCATGCTCCTCGTGGTGATACTCGTCTACAACCAACTACTGCTCCCCATCGAACAGGGGAGCATGGAAGCGAATATGCTGGGCAGCTACGAGATCGGTTTCGAACGCGTCACAGATGCCGCCGCAGAACACATGCGTCTCATCCTTGTCTCCACAGCGTTGGCTATCGCCGTCGCAGTGCCAGCCGGCATCCTGATTACCAGACAGGGATTCCGTGACTTCTCGGGCCTTATTCTGGGCGTGGCTAATATTGGCCAATCGGTACCCAGCATCGCCATCCTGGCCGTCTTTATGGGCGTCTTTGGCCTGGGTTTCAAAACCGCTATCTTTGCCCTCTGGCTGTATGCTTTGCTGCCCATCGTGCGCAACACGGCTACCGGGATCGAGGAAGTAGACCCCAATATCATCGAAGCAGCCACAGGTATGGGTATGACCAATCGCCAGATACTGATGCAGATCGAGTTGCCGCTGTCCTTCCCTGTCATGTTTGCCGGTATGCGCACCGCAGCTGTGATCAACGTTGGCACGGCCGCGCTGGGAGCGTTCATTGGCGCCGGCGGGTTGGGGACGTTCATCATCGCAGGTATCCCGTTGATGCGGGATAGCTTGATCCTGGTTGGAGCTATTCTAACTGCCGTCATGGCCATCCTGGTAGATTGGGCCCTTGAAAAAGTTCAGGACAGGTTGGTAGTTTCTACAGCGACAGCATAATAATCCACCCATCCTACCTACCTACCCCTGCCTCTTTACTCGACACGAAGTGTCCCAGAGGTCCATGTAAATAAGTGCTAGGAGGTGTTTATAAAAATACTTGGTAAATACGCTCCCCCCCCAATAAATTCTAGGGGGGGGGAAAGCAGCATAGGTTCCCCCAAAAATTGGGGGCCAGGGGAGCTTGGCTGAGTTAATAAATAGCTAAACTGGCTAACCATTGTTATCAGATTAATGACGAGATGAAGAGGAGAACATCATGAAGAAACAACTAAGTTTATTGTTTGCCGTGTTCGTAATTGTATCTTTGCTACTGGGAGCCTGTAAACCTGCACCTGCGGCAACGCCGGCAGAGGTAGAAGCACCGGCAGAAGCCGAAGAAGCGCCAGAAGCAGAAAAGGTTGTTGAAGAAGAAAAAGGGTTGATCATCGTTGGTTCCAAGGACTTCAGCGAGCAGTTCATCCTGGGTTATATCGCTGTACTGGCCTTGCAAGACGCCGGCTACGAGGTAGATGATCAGGTAGGTCTGGGCGGCACTGCTGTCAATCGCGAAGCATTGCTGGCTGGCGAGATCGATATGTACTGGGAGTACACCGGCACCGGCTGGATGGCCCACCTGGCGCATGAAGAGCCGATCACCGACCCCCAGGAGTGCTATGACGAAGTAAAGGCTGAAGACGCCGGTAATGGTCTGGCCTGGCTGGAAATGGCGCCCTTCAACAACACCTACACCCTGATGATGCAGAAAGTGACCGGAGACGAGTTAGGCATTGCCTCCATCTCTGACTTGGCCGCGTACATCAACGGCGGCGGCGACGCCAGCCTGTGCATCAACCAGGAGTTCTACGCCCGGCCTGACGGCTTCAGGGGCGTGGAGGAATTGTACGGCTTCCAGTTCGATGAAGACCAGGTGATCATGATGGATTCTGGTCTGACCTACAAAGCGTTGCAGGACGGCGAATGCACCACAGCTATGGGCTTCGCTACCGACGGGCGTATTGCTGCCTTTGGCTTCTTCAACCTGGAAGACGATTTGCAGTACTTCCCTGTCTACAACCCGGCCCCAGTGATCCGCCAGGAAGTGCTTGACGCCAATCCTGGTGTCGCCGACGTACTGGCCTCCATCGCTCAGGCTTTGACGACTGATGTGATGATGGACATGAACAAGCGCGTCGACATCGACGAGGAAGATCCCATGGATGTAGCCCGTAGCTTCCTGGATACTTATGTGACTGGCTATGAGCCTAGCGCTGTTGCCGAGCCTGCCCCTGCCGCAGAAGAAATGGCGACAGGTCTGGTAATCGTCGGTTCTAAGGACTTCAGCGAGCAGTTCATCCTGGGTTATATCGCTGTTATCGCACTAGAAAATGCTGGCTTCGAGGTAGACGATCAGGTAGGTCTGGGTGGCACCGCTGTCAATCGCGAAGCATTGCTGGCCGGTGAGATCGATATGTACTGGGAGTACACCGGCACCGGCTGGATGGCCCACCTGGGGCACGAAGAACCCATCACCGACCCTCAGGAATGCTACAATGAGGTTAAGGCTGAAGACGCTGGTAATGGTCTGGCCTGGCTGGAAATGGCGCCCTTCAACAACACCTACACCCTGATGATGCAGCAGGCGACCGGAGACGAGTTGGGCATTGCCTCCATCTCTGACCTGGCCGCGTACATCAACGGTGGCGGTGACGCCAGCTTGTGCATCAACCAGGAGTTCTACGCCCGGCCTGACGGCTTCAGGGGTGTGGAGGAATTGTACGGCTTCCAGTTCGATGAAGCCCAGGTGATCATGATGGATTCTGGTCTGACCTACAAGGCGCTGCAGGACGGCGAATGCACCACAGCTATGGGCTTCGCCACCGACGGGCGTATTGCTGCCTTTGGCTTCTTCAACTTAGAAGACGATTTGCAGTACTTCCCTGTCTACAACCCGGCTCCAGTGGTGCGCCAAGAGATCATGGACGCCTATCCCGGCATCGCCACTGTCCTGGGACCTGTCGCTCAGTCTCTGACGAATGAGAAGATGATGGAATTGAACAAGCGCGTCGACATCGACGAGGAAGACCCCATTGATGTGGCCTGCGACTTCTTGATGACAGAGGGCCTTGTGGATAGCTGCCCTTAGTCGTAAATGCTGGTACGCAGCATATCATCTAAGCAAAGTTCGAAATAAGGGCCGACCACCCGGTCGGCCCTTTAATTCAAGAGAGTAAGGCACGATGGCAAAGTTAAGGAAACTATATGACCAAGAAAATAACCGCACCAAGCAAAGGCTTAATCGGTGGTCAATATAAGCCGCTCACCGACAAGCAGGTAAAGCAAATCCACGCGGCATCGCTGGCAATCCTGGCGCGTACCGGCGTACAGGTGGAAGAACCGGATGCGCTGCGGCTGTTCAGGGAGGCTGGCGCAGATGTGGATGGCAACCGGGTGCGGCTCTCTCAGCCTCTCGTCGAGGATGCCCTGGACAAGGCGCCCTCGCGGATCGTGCTGGCTGGCCGCGACCCGAAGGATGATCTAATCCTCGAGGGAGCACGCGTCCATATTGGCACCGGCGGCGCGGCCTTGCAAGTGCTTGATCTGGAGACAGGCAAAATCCGCGCGGCGGTGCTCGAAGATGTGGCCGACATGGCCCGCATCGTGGACGCGTTAGATAATATCCACTTCTACCTTATCCCCATCTATCCCGCCAACATATCGAAAGAGAACGTGGAAGTCAGCAAATATTACGCTTCGCTGGCGAACACCACCAAGCACGTCCAGGCTGGCGCCTACACTTTGCAGGGTATCCGCGATGTGGTGGAGATGTGTGAAAAGATCATGGGAGGCGCCGAACAGTTGCGCGAACGTCCCATCGTTTCCTTCATCACCAGTTGGATGGTCAGCCCGCTCAAGTTCGACTCCGGTGTGACGACTCTGTTGCTGGAAGTTTGCCGGCAGCTTATGCCAGTTGTCCTTTCGGCTGCACCAATGGCTGGATCGACGGCCCCGGTCACGTTGGCTGGAATGTTGGCCCAGTTGAACGCAGAACAGCTTGCCGGGCTGGCACTGACCCAATTGGCGCAACCAGGCTGCCCCGTCCTCATCGGCCCCATACCCGCGACGGCCAACCTGCGCAGCGGCAGATATTTGGGCGGCTCAATTGAACTCGGGCTGTGCAATGCTGCCATCACCCAAATGGCTCATTTTTACCAGGTGCCTATTTACAACAGCGCCGGTATGACTGAATCCAAACTGCCGGATATCCAGGCTGGCATCGAGAAAACCCAATCAGTTATTCAAGTTGCATTGGCCGGATCGAATTTCATCCATCACGCTGCCGGAATGCTGGAGGATATGTCCACGATTGCCTACGAGCAATTCGTGATTGACAACGAAGTGTTGGGGATGGCGATGCGGGCCGTGCGCGGCATTGAAGTCAACGCCGAAACGCTGGCCCTCGACGCCATTGACCGGGTTGGGCCTGGAAACCATTACTTGATGGACGAACACACATTGCGCTATATGCGCACCGAGCATTACTTCCCATCGGAGGTTATCAACAGGCAAGGCCGCTATGATTGGGAGGCAGACGGAGCAACAGATGCCCGATTCCGTGCGCAGGAAATCGCGCGCCGTATTCTGGCAGAACACAAACCAACTCCCATTGACCCGGATGTGGTTGCCTGGATAAAAGAACGTTTTGCGTCATCGTTGGTACTGGGAAATTCTGAGAAGTAAATTGGAGATAATACTCTATGCCTAAACAATTACCTGTTTCAACCCTGCAACCTATGGTCAAAATGCTTTCAGATGAACAGGTGCGGGCGATCCATTACGCCACGCTGGAGATCTTGAGCCAGACCGGAGTGGAGATGCAAGACCCCCAGGGGCGCGAGCTTTTGCTCGAGGCTGGCGCCTGGGAATCTAATGCCCGCATCAAAATACCGGAGAATATGGTCACCGACGCCATCGCCAACGCCCCCTCGCGCATTCCAATGCACGACAGGTTAGGCAACTTGACCATGCCACTAGAACTGGGCAAGGTGTTCTTTGGTTCCGGTTCCGATACGACTTTTACGCTGGATGTGGAGACTGGCGAACGTCGCCGCACAATTGCTCAAGATGTCGAGAACATAGCCCGCCTATGTGACGCGTTGTATAATATAGACTTCGTCATGTCGATGGGCAATCCCTCCGACGTGCCGCCTGACGATCTCTACATTCACGAGTTCATCAGCATGATTCGCGGCTCGGTCAAGCCCAACGTCTACACCGCCAAGAACCGCGCCGATATGGAGGACATCTACCGTATCGCCGCGGCTGTGGCTGGCGGTGAGCAAGCATTGCGTGAGAAGCCGTTCTTCTTGCTCTATGCCGAACCTATTTCACCACTGCTCTTCCCCGAAGAGTCGCTCCAAAAGCTGATCTTCTGCGCTGAAAAGGGCATCCCTGCCGCCTACCCCCCCTCGACTAACACCGGCGGCGGCGGGCCGATAACGTTGGTGGGGGCACTGGCATTGGGCAATGCCGAGTGCCTGGTTGGGTTGATCGTCTCCCAACTGATCCGCCCCGGTACGCCGTTCCTCTACGGGATGAACACAGCAGCGTTGGATATGAAGAGCGCCATCGTCAGTTATGGAAGCCCGGAATGGCCGCTGGGGATGATGGCACAAATGGACCTGGCTCGTTACTACAATCTCCCCGCCTGGTCGGCTGGCGGTGCCAGTGACAGCAAAGTAGTGGACGCGCAGGCCGGCATCGAGATGACCTTTTCTATCTTGACCAACTTCCTGGCGCGTGCCACCCTGGTTCACGATGTGGGTTATATCGAGTACGGTTCCACTTCCTCGATGGAGGCATTGGTGATCGCCGACGAGATCATCCGCGAGGCCCGTTATTTGACCGGCGGCCTGGATATCAACCCGACTACCCTGGCCCTCGATGCCATCGCCCGCGTCAGGCCGGGTGGGGGCTTCCTGGCCGACGATCACACGCTGGATAATTTCCGCACGAGCCAGTGGATTCCGCGGATGATCGATCGAAGCCGTTACGACAGTTGGAAAGCCGCCGGATCCAAAGACATGTACATGCGTGCCAACGAACGCGCCCGAGAAATACTGGCTGAACATAAGGTACCGCCATTGTCAGCAGATGCCGAGGCTGTAATTACAGAGATATTGGCGGAGCGAGCAGATTGACCATACCCAAAGACCCTAAGGGTTTCTGAAAGCTGCCGTGAAAATAAGGCGTTCTGGGTGGCTTGAGACCCATTTTAGTGATGATTGCGGTGGAAACCCTTAGGGTCTCTGGATTTATCGAAGAGGAGTAAAGATTATGCCGAACATACTAGAACAAATGCAAACGGATCTCTACGATGGTGATAAGAGCGCGGTGGCAGCGGCTACTCGCAAAGCCATCGACGCGGGAATATCACCGAAGGAAATTCTAGATAATGGTTTGATTGCGGGTATGGATGCAGTGGGCCGCGATTTCAAAGCCGGTGACTTGTTCATCCCTGAAGTGTTGCTGTGCGCCAGGGCAATGCACGCCGGTATGGATGTTCTGCGACCATTGTTAGTCGAGTCGGGGGTACCAGCACAAGGCAAGTTGGTGATTGGCACTGTAGCTGGTGATCTGCACGATATTGGCAAAAATTTGGTGAGTATGATGTTCCAGGGTGCGGGCTTCGAAGTCATCGACCTGGGCACCAACGTACCGCCGGAGAAGTTTGTCGAGACCGTGCGCATCGAAAATGCAGACCTGGTGGGCATGTCGGCGCTGTTGACCACCACAATGCCGGCTATGAAAGCCACCATCGAGGCATTGATCCAGGCGGGGTTGCGCGACAAAGTGAAAGTGCTTATTGGCGGCGCTCCCGTGACCGCAAAATATGCCCAGGATATTGGCGCAGATAGCTTTGCTCCCGATGCTGGCGCGGCCATTGATGCCGCCCGCGATCTTCTTGCATAGGAGAATCAGGTATGTTTCAAGATTTCGAACAAGTCCGTCAATTTGTCGATGAACACGGTATTCGAGCAGTTGACTTGAAGTATTGCGATCTGTGGGGACGCTGGCATCACCTGACAATCCCAACAAGTCAATTCGTGCCTGATATGATGGTGCGCGGCATTGGATTCGACGGCTCATCTGTTGGACTTAAAAGTATCAAATCCGGGGATATGGTGATGGTGCCAGATCTCACCACCGGGTTTCAAGATCCTTTTTGGGATGTGCCTACGCTTAGTTTTATCTGCACCACCCTGAATGCTGACACCCACGAAATATTCGCCAACGATCCCCGCAACCTGGCCCAGCAGGCAGAGTCGTACTTGCAAAGCACCGGAATCGCAACCCAAAGCCGCTGGGGACCAGAATTCGAATTCTACGTTTTCGACAGCGTATCCTACGAAAACGAGATGCATCGAGCCGGGTACTGCTTCAATTCCAAGTCAGCCGAGTGGAGCAGCGCGGCAGGCACCAGCGGGTCGTATATTCCCGTGCATGGTGGTTATCATGCCGCCCCGCCGAAAGACCGTTTCTATAATCTGCGCAACGAGATCACCTTTCATCTGGAGGCAATGGGCGTCCCGGTCAAATATCACCACCACGAGGTGGGCAGCCCAGGCCAACTGGAGATCGAAATCCCAATGATGGGATTGATTCCCACCGGGGATGCGATCATGCTGGTCAAATACACCACCAAAATGGTCGCTGCACAGCACGAAAAAGCTGTCACGTTTATGCCCAAGCCAATCTATGGCGAGGCGGGAAATGGGATGCACTTCCACCAGCATATCTTCGATCAGGATAAAAATCTTTTCTACGATGCAGATGGGTACGGTCATCTCAGCCAGACAGCGCGCTATTACATTGGCGGGTTGTTGCACCACGGTGCGGCAGTCCTGGCCTTGACCAACCCCAGCACGAATTCCTACCGGCGATTGGTGCCTGGCTACGAAGCGCCGGTGAACGCTTTCTACTCACTGGGAAACCGCAGTGCGGCCATTCGCATTCCTAAATATGCGAGCCAGCCAGAGACAGCTCGCTTCGAGTTCCGTACGCCCGACGCCACCAGCAATCCCTACTTGGCGCTGGCGGCTCAATTGATGGCCGGTATAGATGGCATTCAACGAAAGATGGATCCCACCGAGTTAGGATTCGGCCCAATTGACGCGGATGTCTTCTCGTGGACGGACGAGCAGCGCGCCGCCATCAAGCCTTTGCCAACTTCACTGGATGTCGCTTTGCAAGCCTTGATAGAAGACCACGAGTTTTTGCTGGCTGGCGATGTGTTTAGCGAGGAACTTATCGAAAATTGGATCGAACACAAGCGGGAAGTGGAGTATTACCCGGTGCGCAACCGCCCGCATCCCTATGAGATGAGCCTCTACTTTGATGTCTAGCTGACAGCAGACGGCTGACGGCTGACAGCTTTCATTAACCCTCAGGAGTTGAAAACCAAACTTGACGATCAGCTCACTTTTTAGGGCGGCGGGGTTGTGGTCAGCCCCATCCACAGTAATCAGGCATTAGTGCCAATCGAAAATTTATTGGCAATGTACGAAACAGTGCAAGCATTTGGTAGATACCTGCGATAAAGTAACTACTCAGGCAGCCCCCCTGCCCCCGCAACCCTTCGGCGTCGCTCAGGACAGGCTCTGGGGGGAACCCCCTACTCAGCCCAATTTTGGAGAGAACCAGTGTTGCTCCCCCCAGGATTGGGGGGCAGGGGGGGCGCTTCTGGTGTTGTTTAGCCAGATTCGTCGTCTGTCTGAGTAGTTTGACAATGTCACATTAATGTCACTGCGAGCGGAGTTTACGGAGCGTGGCAGTCTCCTTCATGCCAAGGATGAGATTGCTCACCTGCACTGCACCAAACGCAGTGCGGTGCAAGTGTCAGCGGTAAAGCTGCTTCGCAATACCAACGGGTATACCCTTGCGGTATGACATCGAATTTAGAATGTGACATTGTCAAAGTAGTTCCTAAAGGAAGAGCTAATGAAAACTGAAATCCAAGCAATTTATGAAAGTATTCTTGAAGCCGATGGTTACTCGCTGGATGTGGGCCTGGCGCCAACGTTGGCGAAATCACTGGTAGAGGAAGAGCAATGACAAATAACCTGAAAACTCTATTATCTTTCAAAACACAAACCGTAGTGATCCACCATGATTCCCCCACGGTCATCATCGGCGAACGTATCAATCCGACCGGGCGTAAGGCAGTTCTGAAAGCTTTGCAGGCAGGCAATTTCGAAATAGTGCGCCAGGACGCTGTTGCCCAGGTCGAAGCTGGCGCCACTGTTTTGGATGTCAATGCCGGTGTGCCAGGAGCAGATGAAGTCGCACTGCTCTCACAAGTTGTGCAGGAAGTCATGTCAGTCGTAGATGTACCGTTGTGCATTGATACCGCCAATCCCCAGGCCCTGGAGGCTGCCCTCAAGCTGTACGATGGCAAAGCCCTGATCAACTCCATCAATGGCGAAGAGAAATCTCTGAAGGCAGTTCTTCCATTGGCGAAAGAATACGGCGCCGCAGTGATCGGCTTGTGTATGAATGATGACGGCATCCCGGCTACGCCAGAAGAACGTGTTGCCGTCGCTGATAAGATCATCGAGCGCGCCGCTAAAATCGGTATTCCCAGCGAAGATATTATCATTGATCCCCTGGCAATGACCATGGGCGCTAATCACACCGCTGGCTTGACGGCACTGAAAACCATCGAATTGATTGTGGCTGAATTTGGTGTCAATATCACCATGGGTGCCAGCAATATCTCCTTTGGGATGCCCGACCGCAAGTACATCAACGCGGCTTTCATGGCGATGGCGATCCAAGCCGGGTTGACCTGCCCGATCACTAACCCATTGGTGGCTGAAATCAGTACCGCTGTTCTGGCTGCCGATTTAGCGATGGGCAAGGATGAGTTCGGCATGCGCTGGATCAAGGCCTATCGCAAACGGCAGAAAGCAAAATAGAAGTAAGCGTTCAGAGGGCACCCCCTTCAGTCCCCCCATTTTCGCTGCCGAGATTTTGGTTTTACAGATGCGTACCGTGGCGAAAATGGGGGGATGGCCAGAGGCCAGGGGGGGAGTAAGTTCGATAATTTTACCCACGGGGCACGTTGTCACAGATTCTATGTCCGCCCAGTATAGGCTTGAATCACAACCCAACTTGCCGCCAGAATTTCTTGGCGTGTTGCCGGATAGCTCCATCCAACAGAAAATATCCTGATGAATAAAGTCACACTGATATACGGACAGGAAAAGAAACTCGTCGCAGCGGAGGACAGCTCACTCTTAGGTGATGTCATCACAGCGGCTGATTTTCCGCTCGAGCAGCCTTGCGCGGGCCGCGGCACTTGCGGACGCTGCAAAGTATTGGTAGAACAGGGCGGAAATCCGCCCGATGAAATCGAGCTTGAGCATCTCACCGCCGGTGAAATAACTGTGGGCACGCGTCTGGCCTGCCGGGCGCAGATTCGCGGGAATACTCAGATTGTTCTCTCGCCGATTGAGGTGTATTCCAACAAAATCTTCAAGGGCAGCATGCGTCACCGCCAGGACCGCGATGTTCCCCTGGGGTTAGCCATCGACTTAGGCTCCACAACCGTAGCAGCCTACCTGAGCATGCTGGATAACGGCGAAGTTGTGGCCGGCGGGGCTTCAATCAACCAACAGCGCATCTACGGGGCCGATATTATCTCGCGGCTGTTTGCGGCCCTGCAGAGCGAAGACCACCGCCAGCGCCTGCACCGCCTGGCAATCTCTTCGATCAATCAGGCCATCGGCAGTCTGAAACTTTCCCCGAAAACCATATCCCGCGTCCAGCGCGTGACTGTCGTCGGCAATGTTGCCATGCACCACCTGTTTG
This sequence comes from Chloroflexota bacterium, assembly GCA_043818215.1. Classification (GTDB taxonomy): domain Bacteria; phylum Chloroflexota; class Anaerolineae; order Anaerolineales; family UBA11858; genus JBDRGC01. The sequence goes on from JBDRGC010000010.1 coordinate 17,127, forward strand.
CCCAACTCCCAGTCGACACCATAGCCATGTTGCCCTTCCAGCCATATTCCACCGAACCTATTCTGAACGCCAGCGGGCTGCTCAGCGGTATTTTGCCCGATTCTGTGCCAGTCATGCTGCCGCCGTTAATCGGCGGCTTTGTTGGCTCAGACGCCCTGGCCTGCTTGGCCTACTTCGATTACGACAACCCGCCTGGCCCGCAACTGACCGTCGATCTGGGCACCAACGGTGAAGTGTTGCTCACCGATGGCGAAAACATCCTCACGGCCTCCACCGCGGCTGGCCCAGCCTTCGAAGGCGTCAATATTTCTTGCGGCATGCGAGCGGTGGATGGCGCCATCGTCGATGCCCAATTGCAGGATGGCGAATTCGTTTTCGAAACCATAGGCGCCGAACCGCCCCAGGGCCTGACCGGGTCCGGCCTGCTGCGAGTAGTTTACGAACTTGTACAGGTTGGGGTGGTGGATAGAACAGGGAAAATGGTGGACAATCCGCCGGTGATGGCAGACCAGATGGTGCGGGGTAACGGCCCCAAGACCCTCTATCTGACCCCGGAGCGGGATGTCTGGCTGACTCAGAAGGATATCCGCGAATTGCAGAAAGCCAAAGGTGCCATTCGGGCGGCCATCGCGGTGCTGATGAACACCTTAGAGATGGTGCCCGCCGACCTGAAAAGGGTGATTCTGACCGGGTCTTTTGGGGGGCAGATGGATATTGCAGCGGTCATCGACTTGGGAATGCTCCCCGCGGTGCCACCCGAGGTAGTCAAGAGCATCCCCAACGGAGCCGGGATGGGTGCGGCCATGTTCCTCTCGGATGAGGGTTTTGCCCTGGGCGAAGAGCTGGCCAAAAAATCCCGACAAATCGACCTCGACCAGGAGGCCAACTTCCAGAGCATCTTTATCGACGCACTGGCCTTCAAGTCTGTGTAGCCCCTTTGGTAGTGGTTAGAAAGTAAGTGATGGGATTATTGGTAGCTTTCGCGTGGCTCACGAAAAAGTGCATCCGATTGAAGAAGTTTACTTCGCTGACACCTGCGTCCGCATCGAGGAACAGAAGATTGGTTTGGGGATATGCTTCCTTCAACCGTTTCTGCACACCTTTAGCGATGACATGGTTGGCAATGCACCCAAAGGGCTGTAAACAAAGTACATTTTGAACACCGTCCCGCGCAAACGACGCAACTTCCCCAGCGATCAACCAGCCTTCCCCGTATTGATGATTGAGGCTCAGAATTTCCTGCGCTCTCTCGGCGACATCGCGAATATCGTGGCGGGGACAATAGTAGCGATACCTTTGCATGATGGCATCGAACTGCTGCAGATATTTGTCCGCTAATCTTTGCAAAAAAAAGGTTAATAGCCAGAGTGTATCGCGCTTCTTGACATTTGTTTTTACATTGTGCTGAATACTCACAATACCGCCAGCAAAAAACTCAAAGAAACCAGGTATGACTACTTCAAGTCCTTGATCCATTAGCCATTGGGCGACGTGGTTGTTGGAGAAAGCATTGTACTTAACGTAAATCTCACCCACAATACCAACTCTGGGATGATGTCCAGAGTTCGTTTTGATGGCGTTGAAATCCCGCACAGCGCGTTCGAGCCATTCGAGCAGGGATGTTTTCGCCAGGCGAATTGTTCCATCCATGAACCAATTCAAATACTTATCAGCAACGGCTTGCGTCTCACCCTTATGTTTCTCGCGGATGATGGTGGAGTGATACATATCCGAGAGAGCGTCGTTGAACATCATCCCAATGGAGGCTTTGTAGGTGTAATCTCTGGTGTTGAATTTAAATCCCGGCTGGTCATTCAACACGCTCAAACTTGTGGAGAGCGTGACCACCGGCACCTGTTCGAAGCCCGCCGCCACCAGCGCCTTCTTAATCATAGACGGGTAACTGGTGGCGCGGCACTGACCGCCAGTCTGGGAAAAGCCAATCGCAGTGCGCGATAGGTCATAGGTCCCGGATTGAAGCGCCTTGACCAAATCTCCGAGCGTGATGATGCCCGGATAGCAAATTTCGTTGTTGGTGTACTTGAGTCCTACATCCACCGATGCGTGGTCGGGGGGTGGTAATTGCACAATCTCGTAGCCCAAATCCATAAAGGGTCGCACAATCGGCGGAGAGCAGAAGGGGGAGAAATCGGGCACAATCAGGGTGCGGATGCGGTCTTCGATTTGGTAGGGCTTTGTGGTTCTGCGCGGAATCCGCACATAGGTAGGGTGAGCATTGGCTTGTTGTAGGGATTCCATCATCGAGCGCAGTCGCAGTTTGGTCGAGCCAGTGCTTTCGATCTCGTCGATCCGGATGACGGTGAGGTGCTTGCCATGTTCAGCCAGGATGGCACGGACTTCATCTAAAATGAACGCGTCTGGGCCACAGCCGAAGGAATTCAATTGCACCAATTCGACGTTTTCGTGTTGCCCCGCCCAGCGCACGGCATGGAAATAACGGTTGAGATACTCCCACTGGGTCATGACGTGACGGTTAGCGAGCGTCTCGCCCATCATCGGGATGCAATCCTCGGTGATGACATCCACGCCGAAATCGGTCAGCAGCTCGGGAACGTTGTGATTGATGAGGGAGTCGATATGATAGGGTCTGCCCATCAATAAGATCAGCGGATGCTCACTGGCTTGCGAGTTGCGAATTAACTCCGCGCCCATATCTACAATCCCCTGCTTGAATTCACTCTGTGCCGCTTTCGCCTTTTTGAGCGCCTTCCTGACCACGCCAGACGCAATCCCCAGCTCAGTTAGATATTGGAGGCAAGCCTTGTCGAGAAGATTATCATCCCTGAATGTGATGGCGGGCATATCAAGCGGGATACCATATTCCCGTTGCGGATCAATTGCACTGCGGATCACATCGGGATAGCCAGAAACAACAGGACAGTTGAAACTGTTGTTAGCATCGGTAAACTCGTTTTTCTCATAAAAAACCATCGGGTAAAAGATGCGGTCAACGCCCGTATTGATTAAATCCATCACATGCCCACTGACCAACTTTCCAGGGAAACATAGATTTTCCGACATGATGTATGCCGCCCCGCCCTGATACAACGTATTGCTCGATGGCGCCGAGAGATGCACCTTGATGCCGCATTCCACAAACAGTGTGTTCCAAAACGGATAGTTCTCGAAAAGGTTAAGCACGCGGGGGATGCCAAGTGTCAGAAGGGGAGTCGTTTTCGGGGCGGTTTCGCGGTCAAACAACAGGTGATATTTGATCGCAGGAATACTGACTCCTTTTCGTTCTGCCTTGCCGCCGTTGGAATAGATTTTTTCACAGCGGTTGCCTGAAAAGAAACTGTTTCCATTTGGGAATCCCAACTTCGTCACCACGCATTTATTCTCACAGCCTCGGCAACGGATGTCCCTGCGGAGGTACTCGCCAGGCTTGTCCACATTCTGAAGCCCGACAAAAGCGCTCTCGTCATTTTCACCGCTCACAAAAGTATCGCGGGCGGTCAGCGCCGCGCCATAGGCGCCCATCAACTCCGCCATGTCGGGACACACCACCGGTCTGCCGATCAGATGCTCCATCGCTTTTTGAACCGCCGGATTGCGGAATGTGCCGCCTTGTACAACGATATGATCCCCCAAGATATCCATATCGGTGATTTTCAAAACTTTGTGCAGCGCGTTTTTAATCACCGAATATGCTAGCCCTGCTGAGATGTCATTGATTTTCGCACCCTCGCGCAACGCCTGTTTCACTCTCGAATTCATAAAAACGGTACAGCGCGTTCCCAGGTTGTATGGCGATTCAGCAGTGCAAGCCAGTTGTGCAAAATCCGCCACGCCGTAGCCCATATTGTGCGCAAACGATTCGATAAACGAACCACAACCCGATGAACACGCCTCGTTAATCTCAATATTCTGGATTTGCCCCTCTTTGATAAAGATGGCTTTCATATCTTGCCCGCCAATATCAAGGATAAACGTGACATCTGGATCGAAAGCCTTCGCCGCCCGAAAATGCGCGAGGGTTTCGACGATACCATCGTCCATGCCGAACGCCGCGCGGATCAAATCCTCCCCGTAGCCTGTTACTATGCTTCGGACGATTCGTGGCGAAAAGTAATTCCCATCAAAAGCCTGACGTATTTTGTTTAGCCCGTTTTGTACCGCCCTGATGGAGTTGCCGCCGTTGTTGGCATAATGGCCAAAGACGACTCTCCCATCCGTGTCAATTAGCGCCACCTTGGTGGTTGTAGAACCCGAATCGATGCCGAGATAATAATCGCCATCCGCGCAATCCGCCACGTCAATTTTTTGAATGCGATGATTTTCGTGATTCTTCACCCAACCTTGATACTGCTCCGACGATTCAAACAGCGCCTCGTGCCGGTTCTGCTGGGATTGGGCGTGAACACGCTCTACCGTTATAATATCAATTAACCCTTGAATTGGAATCGTCTGCCGAGTTGAAGTGTTTGTCAGCGCCGCTCCCAGGGCGGGCAGCAACTCTGGCGATTCCGCGCTGATTACATCTGTGGCGGTCAGGTTCAACACCTTGAGAAATGCTTCCTTCAAGGATGGCATGAATGTGAACGGCCCCCCACCGAATAGAATTGGCGAGCCCATATCGCGGCCGCGCGCTAGCGTGGCGAGAGTCTGCAATACCACCGCATGGAAAACGGATGCGGCAATATCATCCTTGGGCACCTGGCGGCTCAACAGATTTTGTAAATCGGTTTTGGCAAAAACCCCGCAGCGTGACGCTATCGGATAGATGGTGGTGTGGCGGCTGGCTAAACCGTCCAGTTCGGAAACAGGAACATTCAACAGCATCGCCATCTCGTCGATAAACGCGCCCGTTCCCCCCGCGCAGGAACCGTTCATACGAATATCGGGGCGATACTGCTCATCGAAAAAGATGATCTTGGCGTCCTCGCCACCAATATCGATCAATGTCCTGACTTCCTGATAGCGCTGATGAATTACTTCGGCAGAAGCCACCACTTCTTGAATAAATGGCAGTTCATACTTCTCCGCAATGCCCATCCCGGCAGATCCAGTTACCAGCAATTCGATGGTCACATTACCCAACTCATCCATTGCTTCGAGCAGCATGGATTGCAGGGTGGTTAGTGTTTCCGCGTTATGGCGGCGATACGCCGAAAATGCCACATTCCCCCTGGAATTCAACATTACGATCTTTGCTGTCGTTGAGCCGATGTCAATACCCAACCGATAAGAATCTGTGTTCATACTTCCTCTGTTGTAACACACTTATCATCAAATTTGTTGTTTGCCACTAAAACCCACTAAAACATTCTTTCACAATCAGTTCTGCACAAATAGTCCCCGATATACTTACGGTTACTATCCCAGCTCCCGGAAATGTATACTGCCCAGCCCTACACTGAACAAGCCACCGCTGACGGGTACGGCGGCGTGGCTCTCCGGTCACCAAGCCGGGCTGCGCTTCTCTCCTTTTGCGTTATAATGGTTGCAATTGTACCCATTGTAGGATTACATTGATGAAAGATATTGTTGCTGCTTTTTGTAAAGGTTAATTTCTCTAGCATCCATGGAGACATCAAATATGACTCTTGAAGATATTGTGGAAGATATTCATGGTTTGGACCAGCGGCTGAGGGAGTTAGAACGGCAGTATGGCTTGCTGTCTGAAGATACCTATGCGCTTTACCGGTTGGGTGAGTTGGAACAAAGCCGCGATTTAATTCGCTGGATTGGCTATTATGAGTTGCGGCAGGAACGGCAAAAAGCATATGCCATTGCTTTACGCGAGCACCTGTTACGCTTACGCCAGGAAACGGCCGGAACGCCTTTCCAATTGCGCCCTGCCCTGACGCCAGCCTGATATGCTGCCTTCATTTGCCGAGTATTGTCAACTGCTGGCTGATTTGCCGCAGCAATTCCCTTGCATTCGAACTTCCGACCTGCGGGCGTACACAATTGGTAAATATATTGCTGAGGTGGAAGGGCAGGTTGTGTTTGATGGGGGTTATGTCTTGAGCGTGTGGGAATTGTTGGACCTCTCCACACGGACTATCCGCAAATATAGTTATGAACTAGACCGGCATAGCGCGCGAATTTGGTGGTACGATCCGATGGCACACCCGGAAAATCCATTGCTGCGAAGCACGTTTCCGCATCATAATCATGTCAATCCCAACATCAAACGCAACCGCCTCCCCGCGCCAGGTTTATCTTTCACTAACCCCAACCTGCCATTCCTGATTCAGGAAATCGAGAAATTTCTGCGCTAAGATGAGTTACTGCTGACATCCACACCGCTGTTTTGCAGAACATGATAAGCTCGCTCTGGCGGGCTTTTTTGTTGGTGCTTTCAAGCGTTTCAAATGCTTCAGCGTGTCTCGTATGAACTCGCGTTGTGTCATTGCCCTTTTCGTAAATGAACTCACAACTTTCATTTCCTTCGAATATTCGCATCTCCATGAATTCGCTCGATGACTAGCGGTCGAAACTAGTGCCATCAAGCACCTTTTGAAGCGGCTTGATCATTTCCTCTTTCATTCTCTTATTGACTTCTTTTCTGAAGCCTGGCGATTTCGACAAAAGCGACATGATGGCGATTTGGATGCGTATTTTGTAATTCTTCTGCGGAAAATCGAATACGCCAAGTTTTTTATAGGCCAAATAATCAGCCCGGAAAGGAAAGCGGAGGCGTCCCCAAATTTCATCCCGGAAGAGTTTCGTCCCACCCACACCCAGGAATGTTGGCGTTCCGATATAGCCGCTTTCAGCAAAACGTACGAGGTTCCTGGCGAGTTCTTGCAGCAGGCTGTCGATTTGGGCGGAATCTCCGTATTCGTCGGTCACAATTCCGGCCAGATTGGCGTGCTGAATCTCGACCCACGTCTCCAATATCTGCCGGAGGTTTTGGTTCTGGCTCAAGGGGCCGGAAATGATGAAACCAATCTGCTTCCCGATCAACGATGGCGCATGACCGTTGAAGAAAGACCGGTCAAAGAACATTTTCCATCTCGAAGATAGATACCGGTCTTGAATCGTGCCCGCAAAAATAAGGATGTCCGCGGTCTTTAGCTTTGTATTGTAGAAATCAATATACTCATCTTTGTCTTTGTAGGCGCATTGATTATCGTAGCCGCATTGGATACAGCCCAGACACGATCCTTTGATATCCAGCGCGTGCAAATTAATCACTGCGATCTCGCCAGAAAAAGACGCGCTGAATCTTTCAACCATCCTGACCAAATTTACCTGGTGCTCTTGAGCATCTGTCACCACCACGATCTTTTTACCGCCCGCACTCACTGTGTCTCCAGCCTCACCGGGGAGATAGTCGAAGTCTCGCCGGGCTACCGGCATATAACTCCTCGGGGTGAGGGATTTGTTTTCGATGACCTCGAAGAACTTCCCGGCAAACAGGCTCAAGCGTTCTCTTTCCGCTGCTATCGCCAGATCACCCATATCCGCAGAAAACGACCCCACGTATCTCATGTTCAAGTCATCACAGACCGCGTGGATATAATTATGCGCCGTGTGGTCGAAGAAATGGATGGAGGTGGTCAGACAGGCGGTATACTTCTCCGCAAATATAAGTTCTGCGTTTCTTTCGAAAATCAACTCGATGAAGCGCTTGTAATTGGAGGGCACGAGAAAGAAATAAACCGGAGAAGCCCACAAAATGCCGTCTGATGCTTTGACTTCATCGAGAATCTCCTGAAAAGCGCGCTCATCTGACTCTATCTTCTTAATCCTCTGTGAGATGTTGATGATTTTTAATTCATGCTGCGGATACTCCTTCTGGATATAGTGGACGTACTGCATGGTGACGCTGGTCACCCCTTTTGGGCTGCCATTCAAAACTGTGATTTTCATCTTGTATTTCCTTTCCCGGACAGGCCGGAACCAAATTGAAATCACGGATTACACAGATTTTCACGGATTATTTCTTTGTTTTTTACGCCGTGACGGCACGGTGTCCGTGCAATCCGTGAAATCTGGTGATTGATTTTCTTGTTTTGTGTACAATAACTTCACTGGAAAGCGTTTAATTATTCATTGCTTCGATTTTACCGATAGCCTCTTCACACCACTCGATCCAGCCCTGCTCATACTTGACGCCCATTTCCAGAGTCAGGCTCCAGAAAACGCCTTCCCGCACCATGCCGGTGGCTTCCACGCTTTGCTGGATCGCCTGCTGCACTGTCTCTCGATATACCGCCAACTGCTCCTGGTGCAGTGTCAGGTGGCGGCGAAGTTGGGCCAATATCTCTTCCTTCTCCAGCTCCTCACCAAAGAACATTTTGATCAGAAAGGCATCGCGGACCGGGGCCATGTCCACCGGTTCCTGCAGCCAGCGGTGCAGTTCTCCACGCCCGGAGTCGGTGATATGGTAGACCTTGCGATTAGGTTTGTCTTCCTGGTAATCCACTTCCATCGTCAGCCAGCCATCTTTCCTCATCCTATTCAGAGTGGGGTAAATCTGGCTGAGTTTAGCGTTCCAAAAATAGTAGATCGAGCGGTCGAAATGCTGTTTCAAATCGTAGCCGGTCATGGGCTGGTAGCTTAAGAAGCCCAACAGAGCATGTTTTAGTGACATGGCAGTGTCCTTTATTTCCATCAACTATATAGCCAGTTGACTATATGAATTATTATCTATATAAACTATGATATATTATACTCGCTTTTATATAGTTGTCTACCCCAAAAAAGGGAATCTAAAACTAATGCTTGACACAGCGTGAAAACAAAGCTACTGGCAGTTCCAGCGGAATGATGAGAGTTTCAACCGTAGCAGCCGCTGAGCCAGTCTGCCCAAATGGTGTTTCAGATTAAGGATGTGTGCGCTTGAATTCGTCGAGTATTTTCCCCTGGCTGGATAAAACTTTCGCCCCAAGATGATCGCCGTCGATCTCTAGCAGCACAATATGGTGTGCCACCGCAAAGGCGGCCCGCGTCGGTTCCCGATCCTGCATCACGCACAGCGGCGCGCCTCCCCCGCCGGTGACGATGTAGGTGACACCGTTGACTTCGTTGCGCTCGTAGTTGTGGTGATGACCAGCGAACACCACGTCCACCCCGTATTGCTCGAAGAGCGGGGTCAGCGCCTGCCGCACATCGAGTTCGATGTCAGGCTCCTCCCGTGATGAAGTGTAGGGCGGGATGTGAAAGTAGACGAAGAGCCAGGGCTGCGTATTGGCCGCCAACTCCCTCTCTAGCCAGGCGTACTGTTCGCTTTGCGGGCCAAAGTCCACGATACCATCCACCTGCAAGCAGATAAAACGGGCGTTACCGTAATCGAAAGTGTACCAGCGCTCATTGCCGGGCAGGTAGAAGAAATCGAAATAATGCTGATTATTGACCTCGTGATTCCCCAACGTAGGGAAGAGGGGTACGCGGGCCATCAATTCCCCCTCGATCTCGAAGAAGGTCTTCCAATAAGGGAACAGACTACCCAAGTACACCAGGTCGCCGGTATGCAGCGCAAAATCGGGTTCCAGCCCCACGATGCTGTCCACCACCTCCTGGTGGATTTTATGCTGCGTGCGGGTGTCCCCAAAAGCGACGAAAGTGAATTTGGTTTGATCGGGGCCGGCGGAGGTGCGAAAGGCTGCATCCGCGCCCAGGGGGACGCCATCTTCCTCAACGCGGTAGTGATAAATAGTGTAGGGCGACAGATTGGTGAGAGTGATGGCGTGACTTGTGCTCACTGCTGGATCGGTCACGCTCGAACCGTACGCCTCCGTCTCGCCGTAGACGACCTCCCCGCGGCTGGAATGCTCAGTTTCCCAGGCAACGATGATCGAGTCGGACGTCACCGATTGGAGGTACGGCCCGCGGGTGAGAACGCCGTCGGAGGCAGATGTGGGTGCGGGGGTGAGTGCCGCGGCGGGGGGCAGGGCAGCGCAACCAGCCACCCAGAGTAAACCGACAATCAGCACGGCTGCGACTACGCCCAGAGTGATTATGCTCTTTTTCATCTTTCGGCGGATTTTCTCATCAACCAGATGCCAGCCAGCAGCGCCATCAGGCTGCCGAAGCCATAATAGCCGCTGACCCAATCGGCGATCATCGCTGCGCCGCTGACAATAGCCACCCAGCGCGCCAGTCGCAATTCGTCGCCGCCTTCAGCGCTCCGCAGTTGCCAGCCCCACACGAGGTTCAATCCTGCCGAGGCCAGCACGATCAGCCCGCAAACCAGCCCCACGGTGGGTGACACCGGATGCCACGACGGTACCGGCGCCAGGTTTCCCTCGGGGGCGAAGAAGAGCGTCAAATCCTGCACCCCGCCGTAAATCATCAACAAACCGCCCAGCAGGAATACGACCAGCCAGGCCCAACGGTGAAATCCACGTTTTTTCATTTTGTAATCTCCTTGTCTGTAAGATAAGATTTCGAGCGGTGGGCGTTGAAGAATAACGGAGCTTTGGCTGCCAGCATGGCTGTCAAAATCAATCCACAGCCGGTCAGGCCCCTTTCATCGAGCCGTTCGTCCAAAAATAGGTAAGCGGTGAGCGCGGCAAAGACCGGCTCCAACGTCAGCAACAGCGCCGCCTGGTGTGGCGTTACCCGCCGTTGAGCCACCATCTGGAGCGGCACAGCCAGCGCGGTTGCCGGCAACGCAGTGAACAGGATAGCTATCCAGGTCGTGAAAGAAAGAGTAACGGGGAGAGGTTCCGTCAGCACAGCACCCACCCCGCTGAACAGGGCCATCGTGCCGATCTGGACTGTGCCCAGTGCCAGCGGATCGTGGCGGTGAGCCTGTTGACCCACCAGAAGGATATGAACAGCAACCATCAACGCACACAGCAGCATCAATCCATCACCTGGAGCCAGCGAGGGGTCAATCGGCAGTGATATCAGAGCCAGGCCGGACACAGCCAGGAATACCGCCAACCACGCGCTGGGCGGGGGCATCTGGCGCAGCAGGAAAGCAGATAGCAGAGGTACGATAACGACGAACAACCCGGTGACGAAACCGGCCCGAGTAGCCGTGGTACTGCGCAAGCCAATGGTCTGGAAAGCGTAAGCCGCGCAGAGAATGCCCCCCAAAATCGCGCCATCCCGCCACAGGTGGCAGCCACCCTGCCGCAGGCGTTTGCGCAGAAATATGGCCAGCACAGCGAAAGCTATCCAAAACCGAAAGGCCAGAAAGGTGAAAGGGCCAATCTGGCCGAGCGCGGATTTTATGAAAACGAAAGTAGCACCCCATGCAAAAGCGGCTGTCAGCAGCATCAGGTTGGCAGCGAGAGGACTACCCAGTGCTATGGGCCTTTTGAGGTGAGGGTACATTTTCCGATGCTATCACAGTGCTGGCGAAGGGTCAAATGGGCAAACCCCATAACTATTGGGGATTGGGGATTGGGGATTGGGGATTGGGGATTGGAGATTGGAGATTGGGGATTGGGGATTGGGGATTGGGGAGTGAACCTTTTTTTACCTGACATTTTGGAGCTATTTTACCACTCAGGCGGATTTTTCGTATCCTCTCCATGATCAAGACCTTCCAGGTTTTCGGAAACCTGGAAGGTCTGGCGACGCGCTGCCCGGTTCTCCTGAGACTGGCAGGTCAGCAGCGGATTATAACGGAGTAGCGGAGGGCTGCGAATGGCGGCGACTTCAGTGCTTCCCACACCAACCAAAATGGTGACACCCACAAAAACGCCCACACCCAGCAATACTCCAATGGCAACCAGATACCGGGGGTTACCACCGGATGGACAACCCGGCGAAAAACTGCTGGGGCAAGTCGATACACACCCACAGTCAGCATCTCATTCGTCAAGCACTCCATTTTGGGTAGTGTTCATGAAGCCGGTTCCATGAATACTACCGCAATTTTCTATGATAGAATACGAACCGACAAGCCATATACCCCAATAAAACGATGGAGAATGAAAAGATGGAAACAACAGCTAGCACATTGCAAATCCAGGGCCCGGTTGTGGTGTTGCCGGTTGAAGAATACCTGGAACAGCAAAACCAATTAGACGAATTACGGCGATTACGCGCAATCTACAAGCCTGAGAGAGAATACCGATTTCGACGGATGATGGCAATTGCCAGTCGGAACCGTGATATTCCCTTCGAACAAGTGCAGGATGACGTAGCAGCAGCAGTGGAAGCAGTTCGGAGCTAAGATGCTGCGGGTGGTACTGGATACCAATGTGTTGGTCAGCGGGGTTATCTCCGAAAAGGGATCGCCGCGTCGAATTCTCGCTGCCTGGAAGAAAGAATATTTCGTCCTGGTGACTTCCATAGCGATCATTGCGGAGATTGTGCGTGTTCTGCATTACCCCCATATCAAAAACAAGTATCGGCTAGAAGAAGATGACATCCAATTGGTTGAGACAACATTGGCTAACGACGCATTAGTCTTGGATGATATGTACCAGGTCAGACGCAGCCGTGACCCCGAGGACGATATCTTCCTGGCCTGCGCTCTGGAGGGGAGAGCCGATTATATCGTTAGTGGGGATCCGCATTTGCTGGAAATCAAATACTACCATGGGGTGCAGATTATTTCTCCAAGCCAGTTACTTGAGATTTTAGAACCTGAAGAAATTTAGCCAGTTTCAGCGTCAAAGTCGGCGAAGACAGCAGGGGCTGCATTACCCTCGCGCAGCATCCCCGAAGCGCAGCGTGGGGGGGGCGACCAGTCCCGCGGCAGGCAGTGCTGAATCCGACAGCGACGTGAACATCTGCTATGCTTTCCGTGTAAACACGATGGACAATGTGGACAAGCCCGCTGGTACTACCCCGCTTTGGGACGCTTCGCTCAGGCAGATACGATAGCCAGACCCTCCAGGTTTTGGAAACCTGGAAGGTCTGGCTATCCGCTAATCCGCTACAGTCCGCTGCCGAATCGTGAATCCTGCCCTACTTTGTGGAGGGGATACCAAAATGTGTTAAAATGCCTGCACAATCTCAACACTAGTAAAAAGGAAGCCAAAACATGACTCCAACCGACACCACCCCCTCGACAGATTTTATTCGCGAAGCCATCAAAGAAGACCTGGCATCGGGCCGGTACGCGCGTGTCCACACCCGCTTTCCCCCGGAACCGAATGGTCATTTGCATATCGGTCATGCCAAAGCCATTTGCATTGATTATGGTATAGCCGAAGATTTCGGCGGACTATATAATTTGCGCTTCGATGATACCAACCCTACCAAAGAGGAAACTGAATACGTGGAAGCTCAAATGGAAGATATTCGCTGGCTGGGCTTCGATTGGGAAGACCGGCTCTTTTTCGCTTCCGACTATTTCGACCAGCTTTACGAGTGGTCTGTCCAGTTGATTAAAGCCGGCAAGGCCTACATTGATGACCTCAGCCCCGATGAAATCCGCGAGTACCGCGGCACGTTGACCGAACCCGGCAAAGAAAGCCCGTACCGCAACCGCTCGATCGAGGAGAATTTAGACCTCTTCAAGCGCATGAAAGCCGGCCAATTCCCTGAGGGTGCCCGCGTGCTGCGCGCCAAAATCGATATGGCATCTGGCAATATCAATCTGCGCGACCCGGTCATGTACAGGATTCTCCATGCCACCCATCATCGCACCGGTGACAAGTGGTGCATCTACCCGATGTACGATTACGCTCACGGGCAGTCCGATTCTATCGAGGGCATCACTCATTCATTGTGTGATATCTTCTACGAGATTCACCGCCCGCTTTACGAATGGTTCCTCGACGAACTCGATATCTACCACCCCCGGCAAATCGAATTCGCCCGCCTTAACTTGACTTACACAATCCTGAGTAAACGCCGGCTGATCCGGCTGGTCAACGAAGGCCACGTCAACGCCTGGGATGACCCCCGTATGCCGACTCTCTCGGGCCTGCGGCGGCGCGGCTATACCCCCGAAGCTATCCGCACCTTCATCGACATCGTCGGGGTTGCCAAACGCGAGAACAATGTGGATATGGCCTTGCTGGAACACACCATCCGTCAGGATTTGAACAAGCATTCCCCGCGGGTGATGGGGGTGCTGAATCCCCTCAAAGTACTCATCACCAATTACCCCGAGGGGCAGGTCGAGGAATTGGAGGCCATCAATAACCCCGAAGACCCCGACGCGGGAACCCGCAAAATCCCGTTTGGGCGCCAAATCTACATCGAGCGGGAAGACTTCCGAGAAGACCCGCCGCGTAAGTTCTTCCGTCTGGCCCCTGGCATGGAAGTGCGTCTGCGGTACGGCTATTTCATCAAATGTGTCGATGTCGTCAAAGATGAAAACGGCGAGGTCATCGAATTGCACTGCACCTACGACCCCGATACCAAAGGCGGCTACGCCCCGGATGGCCGCAAGGTCCGCGGGACGCTGCACTGGGTGTCGGCGGCGCATGCCCTGGATGTGGAAGTGCGTCTGTACGACCGCCTGTTCATCAAAGCCAATCCCCTCGATTTTGAGGAGGGTGAAGACTTTATAGACTATCTGAACCCCGACTCGCTGGAAGTGCTGCCCCACTGCAAAGTGGAAACGGGTCTGGCTGGAGCTGCGCCCGGCAGCCGCTACCAGTTCGAGCGACAGGGCTATTTCTGCGTTGATCCTGATTCCACCGAGGACAAACTGATCTTCAATCGCACCGTAACTCTCAGAGATACGTGGGCAAAGATCGAAAAGCGAGGATGAAGATCGAAGATTGGAGATTGGAGATTGGAGATTGGAGATTGGAGATTGGAGATTGGAGATTGGAGATTGATGATTGATGATTGAAGCGGATGTTAGCCTTCAATTATCAATCTTTAATCTTCGATCTTTAATCTTTGATCTTCAATCTCAGATTCTCATCACACTCTTTGCAGACTCTGCGGTAAAATACCGCCACAACCGAATAGCGTATGGTCAGGGTGCCCAAAACCCCCCGGATGGGAGGGCTTAAAGGCGAAGCCGGTGCAAGTCCGGCGCTGTCCCGCAACTGTAAGAGCCAGTAATCAGTGTTCAGTATTCAGTATTCAGTGCCCACTCACTGAATACTGAATACTGAACACTGGCTCAAGCCAGGCCGACCGCCCAGCCACAAATTGCCGCATAGTTTTGCGGTAGTTCGACACAACCTCGAGGAAGGGAGGTGTGAACTGTAGAATACTTCTATAAGCTTTCACATACCTCCCCTGTCATCTGGCAGGGGATTTTTTTAGGAATCAGGAAACTAGGGACTAGGAACTAGGAACTAGGAATCAGGATATCAGGAAATCAGGAATCAGTGAACCAGGAACCAACCCAATCCCCAATCTCCAATCTCCAATCCCCAATCTCCAATCCCCAATCTCCAATCTCCAATCCCCAATGACCTTCACCCCCCGCCCCCACCAGCAAGCCATTCTCGCCTACCCCGGCGGGACGATGGGCGTCTCCGCGGTGCCCGGCAGCGGCAAAACCTGGACTCTCTCCCGGTTGGCCGCCGACATCATCGCCGAGGGCGACCTGCGCGACGATCAGGAAGTGCTGGTCGTCACATTGGTCAACGCGGCGGTGGATAACTTCCGGCAGCGGGTGGGGAGTTTCTTGCAACAACGCGGCCTCCTGCCTCACGTTGGCTACCGCGTCCGCACCCTGCACGGGCTGGCCCATGACATCGTCCGCGAACGCCCCGAACTGGCCGGGCTGGATTCCAACTTCCAAATCATCGACGAGCGCGAGATCAATAATATCCGCAACAATATCGCCCTGGCCTGGCTGCACGCCAACCCTCACACCCTCGACGAGTATCTCAACCCGGAACTCGACGAGAACCGCCGCGACTGGGTGCGCCGCGACCAACTCCCAAAAATGGTGCAAAGCATCGCCCTCGGCTTCATCCGCACCGCCAAGGATATGCAGCTCACCCCCGATAAGCTCCGGGCACAGCTCGACCGCCTGCCCATCCCCCTGCCCCTGGCAGAGATGGGCGCCGCCATGTACGCCGATTACCAGCGCGCGCTGGCTTACCGCGGCGCGGTCGATTTCGATGACCTCATCCGGCTGGCCCTGCGCGCCCTGCAACTCGATGCCGACCTGCTCACCCGCCTGCGCGACCGCTGGCCCTTCGTACTGGAAGACGAAGCCCAGGATAGCAGCCGCCTGCAAGAGGACATCCTGCGCCTGTTGGCCAGCCCGGACGGGAATTGGGTACGCGTCGGCGACCCCAATCAGGCCATCTACGAGACTTTTACCACCGCCAACCCCCAGCATCTGCGGGATTTCATGCGGGAATGCGATTACCCCCAAGATTTGCCCAACTCCGGGCGCTCCACCCAGAGCATCATCGAACTGGCGAATTATTTGATCGACTGGACCCGCGCGGAGCATCCCAACCCCGAAGTGAGTGATGCCCTCGACAAGCCCTACATCGAGCCGGTGTCCGAGGGGGATACCCAACCCAACCCGCTCGACCGGCCCGAGGAGATTTACCTGATTCCGACAAAATTCGGCCCCCAGGGTGAGCTGTCAGCCGTAGCGGATTCTCTCGAACGCTGGCTGCCCGACCACCCCGGGGAGACCGTCGCCGTGCTGGTGCCGCGCAACGTGCGCGGCTTCGCTC
>JBDRGC010000011.1:0-8242 GCA_043818215.1 Chloroflexota bacterium
ACACTTGCACCGTAACGCAAGTGCAGGTGTACGCTCTGGCACTAAAAACGTGTGCCTGCGCTACTCACCCAGCGCTCGCGTTAGGATACAAACGCGCAAGTTATTTAATTCTCGTTCCTGAGTATGAAAAAAAAATAAGAAAATTCACCACGGAGGCACAAAGGCACAAAGTTAGGAATTTTATAGTTTTTCCGGCTCTTTGATGTTTTGTGTGGTCAAACTTTTTTTGTACACGGATTATGCGGATTTTTCTTTGGGTTTATCCGTGCAATCCGTGCAATCCGTGTACCGCGCCCCACAATATCTCAGAGAACCGTTTTTCCTTTGTGTCTCGCTTGTACCCGTCAGGGTATTGTGCCTCAGCGTGCCCTTTGGGTATCGTGGTGAAAAGAACTATTGGTTCCGGCCTGTCCGGGTTAGATTTTTTGCCATACCCTTTATTCAATAAATACCTCGATGTGCTCACCGTCTTCCCCATCGACCACATCGATAATCTTGCCAAGCATATTGCCACCAATGGCCTCGTTTACGGCGGTCATCATATTTTCCAAATCCATATCTTCGGGCACAAACTGGGCGGCAATACTGATCCCCGCATCAACCAGCTTAAGGGGCAAATTCACATTGACCTTTGGCTTTCCGCTGGACATATCGGTCACGCGCACACGCAGCCAGCGAGCTCCACCCGTTGGCACCGCTGCCCGGTGAGGCTTCATGCTGCTGGTGGCTAGGGCCTTCAATAACTTGGCGCCTTCATCGGCTGTTATGATCCCATCTTGAATCATTTTGAGAATTTTCAAGCGTTCTTCGGTTGTGGTCATTTACATTCTCCTTCTCTCGACATTATCCAATAAACACCTGCACCCGCTCGCCATCTTCACCTTCATCCACGTCGACGAAGAATGGTGTACCGGCATCAGCAGTGTCTCCCATCGCCAGGATGATTTCATCCAGGCCGGTGGCATCTATATTGGGGAGGTGATGTCCGAAGGTGCGCAATCCCCACGCGGTCAGGTGAATTGGGATTGGGAAACTGATGGCAATCTTTTCGGGTTTCTCCCCCGGTTTCTGATGAACGCGTATATGCAGCCAGGGGGTTGTGCGGCTACCCCAGGCAAGAGCTAACACAGCCACGCCCAACAGAAAGGGGAACCAGGCACAAGCAAACCAGAAGCCGAAACCGCTGGCACTAAACGCCCAATACATCAACAACCCCCCCATGACGGTTATGCCCGCTCCAATCCAAAGAGGGATCACCCACCAGCGATTCCATTTTTTGATTTCTGCCAGATCGGGAGGCGCAGGAGGGGGTTCGTGATCGATGACTTCCGCTTGATCCCAAACCTGAGTGGGTTCCGCCTCAAGGCCCTCCCCGGATGTGGAGAGGGGTTCCGTTGATGGAGGCTGGGATTCCGCTTCGGGAACAGAACTCACCCCCGAAGCGGAATCGTCCAGCACCTGGAGGAGCCGTAACCCTTCCTCGGCAGTGATGATCCCATCTTCGATCATATCGAGAATTTTCGTGCGTTCAGATTCGGATGTCATGCTATCAATTTCCTTTTCATCCTAAAGCGACTAAGAGTTGCTCGGCTTCTTCAACGCCGATTTTTTTGTCTTGCAGCATTTGTAAGATCAGCAAACGTTCTTCATCGGTTACAGGGTTGCTGGGTGGCTGGGGTGGAGAGGGGGGATACGACGGCGGCGGCATTACACTAACCCTGGACACAGTTTCACGTTTACGTTCCTTGCGGGCAGTCCGAGCCACAGTTGCACGTGATTTCCTCTCGGCTTTGCGTTGGATGGCAGCAATTTTTAGTTCCAGTTTCGCCTGCGCTCTTTGGGCCGCATCTCCCGCCCGTTGGGATGCGCGTTGGCGCGCTTTCTCGAGGCGTTCTTGAGCCTGCTTTACCCTTTCTTCTGAAAGCCCTGCGGTGCCGATGGATATCGAAAGACTCGCAAGATGGGCTTCTAAATGCTCACCCAGCATTTCCAATTGGGCCTCGATCTGACGGGTGGACTCTTCAGCAATCTCTTCGGCCATGCTGCCGAGTTTTGCTCCAAAATCAATATCTATCTCTTCTGGATGCTCCCACTCAGATGAAGGGGCGATCAAGTTTACGGTCCCGCCCGCAGAAAGCTCCACCGCTGCGCCGCCGTCCCCCATTGTCAGTGTGCATCTTCCTTCTTTGATGGTTTCGGATTTTTGGGGGGTCTTCACACAGATCATTTGACCGCCACTCACGATATTGAATTCAGCGTTTATATCTGCGGGATTTTTGCAGCGAATATCTCCACCAGCCTGGATGGAATACGCTTGCCAGGGAACGGGGGAGAAATCCAACGTTGCGCTTCCCCCAACAGAGACAGTGATCCCGCCACTCACACCCTGCAAATACAGGTTTCCTCCGGTTGTATCGGCGCTGAATTGACCATCTATATCTCGTACCAATGCATTCCCTCCCACCAGCTTTATTTTCAAGTCTCCGCGCACCCGTTTGGCAGACAGCTCCCTGCCGATGTTTCCCACTTGTGTGGTGGTCACATCGCGCAAGACCAGGTCTTTGCCAATATTCTCTATTGTCAGATCACCATGGATTTGCCTGGCAGATATATCCCTGCCGACAGACTCGATATTCGCAGAGTCGGCATCGCGCAAAACCAGGTCATTGCCGATATTTCTGATCACCAGGTCGCCGCGGATTTTTGTCACAGATATATCTCTGCCGACATTCCCAATATTTGTGGCACTCACTGCGCGCAAGATCAAATCATTGCCGACGTTGCCGATTGTCAACTCGGAGTGAATCTGTTTAGCGGTCAGGTCTCTGCCGACTGTGTCCACCTGAGCAATATTCACCTCACGCAAGATCAGGTCGTTGCCTACGCTGCCAATACTGAGGTTTCCTTCCAAAGCCATACAACACGCGTCACGGTCAATGCTTTCAACCTCCACGGCAGCAGCCAAGGGGACATGGACTAAGCAATCGCCAGAGCATGAAATGGTGACAACATCATCTTGTTCTTCGATACTGAGCTTGTTCGAACTCGATTTAGCGAGTACTTCAGCTTGATCCCATCCCTTGATAGTGAGGTCGTTTTCGATATTTCCAAGTACCACTCGGGGCGTTTTACTGGTAGCAATAGATTTTTCCATCTTCAGGCCTCTTTTTCTGCAAGCATTTGCATGGCGTCCTCGTAGCTGATCTCGCCTTTTTCCAGCGATTCTAGGATGCCGCGGCGTTCCCGCTCCGATAGCCCGGCAGGCTCGCTTTCTCCGGGTTCATAACCCATCGCCCGGATGACATCGTGCAACCGGTTACGGATAGTGGGGTAAGACAGGCCCAATTCGGCCTCCACACGCGTGATCTTGCCCTCACAACGCATAAAGGTTTCCACAAAGGCTAATTGTTCCAGGTTAAGCCGTGGGAACACGCCTGTCGTGAACCGCCCTTCTATACTTGTGTCGCAATCGTTACAATAGATTTTGGTTACGGTAACTTCCCCGCCGCAAAGCGGGCAGTTATTAGGTAGAGGCTGCATATGATTTTGTCCTTTTTGGAGATAGTTTGTAGTGGGACACGAGAGTATCCCTTTTCCGCAGTCATTATATATCTAAACTCAAAAAAGTCAAGAAGTATATTGATAATCTCAAAGTCTCATTGAGTTATCTTTAGTATTGCTCATAAAAGCAAAAGGCTGCCAGTCCTCTGAGAACTGACAGCCCTTTGCCCCAAAGTGTTTATTTGTCAGCCCCCGATATTTATTCGCAGTAGCGCAAAATCACCTGGGAATGAAGAATGTACCCTTCCGAAGAGTATCCTTTGGGACTTCGTCACGCAGCCTGCCGATTTTTGCTCAACTGCGTTTATTCCTCTTCCGCCGCGGTTATCAGGCATTCCTTAGTAGCGTTTGCATTGGCTGCCACGGTTTGAGAGAAGCGAGTCAGCGTGCCCTGATAGGGTTCATCTCCGTTGTGGGTTATCCACCCTTCGAGATTAAAGGCCAACGTCCCATCTGCGGGAATCCACTCCCCGTTGTATTTGCGGACGATGTGAATATGGGTGCCCGTGCTTCTGCCTCCCTCGCAAGACGGATGCCCCAAAGGGTCGCCAGCTTCCAGCACCTTCCCCGCGGGGGCGCGGTCTTTGGTGGCAACATGCAGATAGAAAACTACCCACCCTGTGCGCGGGTCGCCGTCGCCATCTAAATCGAGTTCGACGATGCCGGCTTCGGAACGCGTCACTACGCCGCCGGCCACCGCCGTGACCCACTCGGATGACGGGATGCAACCTCCCGCCACCGCCGGAGGAGCAAAGTCGATTGCCGCCCGGGGGTCGCCGGTTCCCCACCCCGTGTGCGGGCCGCCCGTGTAGGCCCAGGTCTTGCCCGGCTCGAAGGGCAGACGCATCTCTGGCTGCTGCAAACTCCCCGGAATGTGAGGCTGAACATCTACCCAGGGATCGCCGAATAAATTCTGGTAAGTCCACGCAAATCCATCGGGGCCGGCAGCAAACGAGAACATAATTCTGGTACTATCCAGCGAGAAATAATATTGCAGGGTTACCGTGGCGGCGTTTTGCCAGGGGTCGGGATGTTCCATTGTCCCATCCTGGAAATCAAGTGTTGTCAGGCGGCCAGTGCGCCAGCCGTAGTAACCGTTGTTTAACGTGTTGGCGGCCCACACCAATTGCATGTACAGGCCCCGGTGAGATCGATTCTGGTAGCCCAGGGGGTAGTCTTCATCAACCTCGCGCGGCATGGAGGTCTGACTTAGCGCGCCGGTCTGGTAATCCAGCAGGGCCAGCAACACCCGCGGGCTGAGGCTGAAATTCGTCGCCACATAATCCACAACTCCAGCCCCGCTGCGGTTTTTCCCGGCTACATAAGCGTGGTAATCTTTCAGCCATCCCTGTTGGCCCTCCACGAATTCCTGAGTGTTGAATCCCACCTGGGCCGGACCGTGTACAAATAAACTATCGGGCAATATTTGGAATTGCGATCCCCAAAAAGGCATAAAATAGATTGGAATTTGCATGGGGAGTCCCGGTGGCAGAGTGGTTGCATCTTCGGGGATGATTGGATTGGCCTCCAAAATTTCATCCGCCGTGGTATTGAAATGCAGAGCCAGCACCGGGAGCGTATCCCCCGTTTGAGCGGTGTAATCGACGAGTTGTCCGGGCGAGTAATTGGGGCGGGGCGTGATTGGGGATTGGAGATTGGAGATTGGAGATTGGGGATTGGAGATTGGAGATTGGGGATTGGAGATTGGAGATTGGAGATTGGAGATTGGGGATTGGTTTGTGGGTAGGCAGCCGGTCAGAAGAAGCAGGCAGAGTATGCAAGACCATCGACTGACGACCGACGACCGACGACTACCGACCACCGACCACCGACCACCGCTGTCTGCGGTCTGCCGTCTGCGGTCTGCCATCTGTCGTCTGCGGTCTGCGGTCTGCCGTCTACCTCTCATGGCTCATCCCGTGAAATCCGCGAAATAAACGACCCGTACTGATGGGCGGTGACAATATCGTCGCCGCGCGTCAGGGTTCCCAGATAGGGTTTCTCGCCGGCGTGCGCGGCCCAGCCACTGAGCACAAAGGGAATTGCCCCGTCTGCGGACATCCATTCGCCGTTGTATTTGCGGGCAATGTGGACATGGTTTCCTGTGGAGCGGCCGCCTTCGCAGGATGGATGCCCAACTTGCTCGTCGGCGTGCAGGTACGTCCCGAGGGGAACCCGATCGCGTTCTTCGATATGCAGGTACATAAGGACCCAGCCAGTTTGTTCGTGACCGTCGCCATCCAAATCCTGGATAACGACGCCGAGTTCCGAGCGCACCACCAGCCCGCCAGCCATGGCCGTTACCCAGTCGTCGGAGGTGTAGCACCCCGAGACGCTGGCAGGGGGGGCGAAGTCCAGGGCGGCCAGGGGGCCGCTGCTCTCGAAGACCTGATGCGGGCCTCCCGTATATGCCCAGGCTTTGCCCGGCCCAAAAGGCAGGGACAGCGGGGGTTGAGTCGAATCCGATGGAATGAGAGGCTCAACGGAGGCAGCCCGCTCCCAGGGGTCGCCGAACATCTGCATGTAAAGGGCCGGGAATCCACGTTCGGGGTCGAGGGCCTCTTCCCAACGCTCGCCATCGTAGAGTTGAGCAAATAAATATTGCAAAGCTACGCTGCCGGCGTTCAAGTCGGGGGCCAGGGGTGCGGTGCTGCCATCCAAGAGAGTAATTTCAGTGAGTGTTCCTGAGCGCCAGCCGTAATATCCTTCTGATAATTCGTGTACTGCCCAGGTGAGCTGCCCATACAGGTCTTGTCGGATGTGGTGCTCGGCTCCCATGGCAGTGGAGAATTCATCGGGATTGTCGGGTTGCCCCAGAACACAGCCGCTTTGATATTCCAGCAAAGCCAGCAGTATCCGGGGGTTGATGGAATTTTCCAGGGCCACGCGGGTGATGATATCCGCCCCGGTAGTCCAGGCGGTGATCATGAGATACTGCCGGTAGGTACTCAGAAAACCCCCGGCTAAATCGATGTATTCGAGCACGTCGAAGTCGATGGCTGATGGGGAGTAGACGATTTCCGAGTCCGGGATGATCTGATGAGCTGGGGGGCCGAAGGGTGTGGGGGTGGATGTGACGGTTGGGTGCCGCGTGGGGCTTGACGTGGGCGGCGGCGTTGGAGAGATTGTGGGCGCGGGCGACGGCGTGACCGACGGCGATTGTGTGGCCGTGTTTTGACGTGCCGCGGCAGTGATACTCGGCGGGCTTTGGGTTGCCGCGGAAGAACACGCCGCGAGGGCGATTGCCAGAATGATAAGTGTGGGGAGTTTCAAAATGATACCTTTGTTAGTAGTGGCGAACATAAATGATTTTCCGCCCACCAAAAGGGAAATTTGGGCGTCATTTGAATTACGCACAAATAAACCAGATTGTAAATGGTAAATGGTGAATTATAAATGGTAAATGATTGCGGTGATTTATCTACTTCATTTACAATTTACCATTAACCATTCACCATTGCATTTCACTCTGCATAATTCAAATGACGCACTTTGGGAGGCAAAAAAACATTTATGGCGAACGCTAATTCGCTTTTGCCCGTCAGTAGGACACTCTCGTGTCCTACTACAAACCTACTGCGAACTTACCAATCTCCAATCTCCAATCTCCAATTCACCAATCTCCAATCTCCACCCCCTACGGCTCGTACCTCTCACGGACAATGCGGCTTTTGGAGGCCCCAAACTGGTTGGCAGTCACTACCTCGCCATCGCGGGTAAGCGTGCCCTGGTAAGCCTTATCTCCGGCGTGGACTGTCCACCCGGTGAGCACAAAGGGAATTGGCCCATCGGCGGTTATCCATTCGCCGTTGTATTTGCGAGCAAAGTGGACATGGGTTCCGGTAGAACGACCGCCCTCACAAGATGGGTGTCCCAGATGATCCCCGGTACTCACCAACGCACCTTCAGCAATATGGCCTTCATCCGCGATATGAAGGTAGATCAAAACCCAGCCGGTCTGCTCGAAGCCGTCGCCGTCCAGGTCGAGGACGACTATGTTCCGCTCTGAGCGGGTGATCAATCCGGAGGCGGAGGCTGTCACCCAGGCATCGGATTCGACGCAGCCGCTCTCTACGCTGGCGGGAGCAAAGTCGATGGCTGCCCAAGACCCATCGCGCTCCCAGGCTCCGTGAGGGCCGCCAGTATAACTCCATACCGTGTCAATCAGGAAGGGCAATTCCAAATGGGGCTGGGCCAGATCGGGCGGGAATAAAGGCTCGATCAATTGAGAGCGCATCCAGGGATTGCCAAACATGCGCTCATAAAAGGCCGGGAAACCGTCGATAGGGTCAAAGGCTTGCAGCCAATCCTGGCTGTCGTAAACCTGTGCAAAGTAATATTGCAAAGCCGCTGTCCCGGCATTCAAGTCAGGAGCCAGATGTGCCGTGACCCCATCTTCAAAACGAATTTCGCTCAAACGGCCCTCCCGCCAGTCATAGTAACCGATAGAAAGTTGATTGACTGCCCACTTCAACTGACGCAGGAGACCTTTTTTGTTGATATCGAATTCGCCCAAGGGGTACTCGCGCAGAGCCAGATTGCCAGGCCAGCTAGAAACCCAGCCGCTCTGATACTCCAACAAGGCGAGCAGCAAGCGGGGGTTGACAGAATTATCCTGAGCCATGATTTTGATAATCTCTCCCCCATAAGTTTCGCCATTGCTGCCCAGGTATTCGTGGTA
>JBDRGC010000012.1:0-3970 GCA_043818215.1 Chloroflexota bacterium
TCAGCAAATATTGGAAAATGAGAAAGATGATTTCACCAACAGGTTCGAAGGCCAACTCGCCGAACAGGGTAACAGTATGAACTTATACATGCAAACCCGTGGCATCGACGAAGAAACCCTGGATAAAGAAATAACCCTGGCCGCCGAGACGCAGTTAAAACAAAAGCTGGTTCTCATAGAATTAGCAGAAGTCGAAGACCTTCAAATCGATCTTGAACAATTGGATGCGAAACTCAAAGGTACCATTTCTGTAGCCACCAAGAACCTTTCATCGAAAGATGCCAAGAAATATACTACGAAAGAGTTTGTCTCCGCACTATCCGCCAGAATCACTGAAGAAATGTTGATAGAAAAAGCAGCAGAATATCTTCGGGCAATTACCAAGGGTGAATTGATCCCCGAAGAGAGTGGCGAACCGGAAGATGCGGGCGGTGAGGCACAACCCGAAGATGATACTCAACCCGAGGAGACATCTCAAGAAAGCGTTTCCACTTCCGAGACCGAAGTCATAGTCCTAGAGGGCGAAAACCCCCCTGAAAGCAAGGTGAACCCATGAACTTACCTGACACCCTATCTCTAATCCCCACAGTGATCGAAAACTCGCCCCGCGGCGAGCGCTATTCCGACATCTTCTCGATGCTGCTGCGAAACCGAATCATATTCTTGGGCACGCCAATCACGGATCATGTAGCCAATATCATCGTCGCCCAATTGCTCTATCTGAGCAACGAAGACAACGAAGCAACCATCCAGATGTATATCAACTCGCCGGGCGGACAGGTATACGCCGGTCTGGCAATTTACGACACCATGCAGATGATCACCAACCCCATCAGCACGGTGGCTGTTGGCATGACAGCATCCTTCGGAACTGTACTGCTTACCGCGGGAGCCAAGGGACAACGCTACGCCCTCCCCCACGCCACCATCCACCTGCACCAGCCGCTGGGCGGCGTACAGGGACAGGCCACCGACATAGCAATTCAGGCCCGTGAGATTCTGCGCATAAAAGCACGGTTGAACAATATCCTCGCGCATCATACCGGCCAGAATATTGAAACCATCGACAAGGATACCGACCGCGATTTTTGGTTAGATGCACCAGCTGCCGCCGAATATGGCCTTGTAGACAAGGTATTAGAACCGCCAGAAAAAGCAGCCTGACTGTAAAACCTCAAGCTGTCATTATCAAAAGGGGAAACTTGGCAGACATTACATGAAATAACCATGACTACTCAGCCTATTAGTACGAGTGCCCCCCCAGCCCCCAATTTTAGGGGAGACACTTCTGTTTTTGTGTCTCTATGCCCTAAAGCCAGGACGGGAGAGCTTGTTCCCTCCCAGAATTGGGGGCCGGGGGGCATTTCCAAGTAAGCCTGAGTAGTTACAAATAACCAATCACAACGAAAGGCCGGATTGCACACATGTGACGTCCGGCCTTTTGGGTGACAAACAACAATGGCTCAACCTTTCAACTCATCCAAACTGCGCGGATTGATCCTGGATATGGACGGTGTTGTGTGGCAAACACTAAACCCACTGGGCGATTTGCCATCCATCTTCTCGGAAATAGACCGCCGGGGTTGGCGTGTGATTCTGGCAACCAATAACGCCACCCGCACTCCCGATCAATATCTGGACAAACTGGCTCGTTTCGGGGTGCATCTCGAACCCTGGCAGGTGATCAACTCAGCGCAGGCTGCCGCTCACTACTTGAAAGAGCGTCACCCTCAAGGAGGCAGGGTTTTCGTGGTCGGTGAGAGCGGCCTAATAGAAATTTTGGAGAGGCAAGGCTTTCACAATAATTACGAGGGAGCACTAGCCGTAGTGGCCGCCCTCGACCGCGCTGTGACCTACGAGAAATTGCGCCGCGCCACCCTTTTGATCCGACAGGGGATACCTTTTATTGGCACCAATCCCGACCGCACATTTCCTACACCTGAGGGCCAAATCCCCGGCGCCGGTTCCATTATAGCAGCGCTAGAAGCTGCTACTGGCGTGGAGCCTACCATCATCGGCAAACCGCAGCCATATATGTACAAAATCGCGCTGGAACGTCTGGGTACATCCCCGGCAGAGACATTGGTCGTCGGCGACCGGTTGGAGACCGATATCGCTGGAGCGCAGAATGCCGGCTGCCCGTGCGCCCTGGTATTGTCCGGCGTGAGCACGTTGGAAGCCGCGCGAGCCTGGGAGCCGGCAGTAGATTTGATAGCGGATGATTTGGGGAGTCTGTTGGAATCGCTCAACGAAGCCGAGAGGTGAAGGCAGGTTTTGTGTTCCTGTGGTCGTGACTTTCACGCGGCATCCCCTTGCGAGACGGATCCAATAGTAGCAGAACAGGGGTAGTGACAAATGACATCATATAGGTTTTCTACCATGCTCCAGGCGGATTCGTCCCACAAGGGGAGGCTGCCCTATAATCCGCCGATGGCGAAACTTAATGACATGGGTGTGTTTCAAATGAGTTGGAGTAAGACATTTCGCCGGTTGAGATAGGATGAGAAAGTCGATTTTCCAAAATGTGATATACCTTAGAGGTGTCCACAATCAACAATCGCACTCAAATAGGTGCAAAGGAGAACCGACCATGAACAAGGATAACACAAACTACGCAGGCATAGATATTGGAGACAAAACTTCTCTAATCCGTGTAATAAATAGTGCAGGCGAGTTTTTGGAAGAAACACGCATCCCAACCACGCTAGCTGCCTTGGAGCGAGAATTCAAGCAAAAAGCTCCTATGAATATAGCTCTTGAAGTCGGTGGACATTCCCGTTGGATGAGTCAGGCTCTGACAAATTATGGTCATGATGTTACGGTGGCAAATCCTAGCAAATTGCGATTGGTTTATGAAAACCCACGCAAGAGTGATCGTATAGATGCGAAGTATTTGGCAAAACTTCT
Organism: Chloroflexota bacterium; assembly: GCA_043818215.1. Lineage (GTDB taxonomy): Bacteria > Chloroflexota > Anaerolineae > Anaerolineales > UBA11858 > JBDRGC01. The sequence continues at coordinate 2,908 of JBDRGC010000012.1, forward strand.
TCGTGTCGAGCCGAGCCTCCTATCACCAATCACACATCGAGGAAATGAAGCCCAAAAGCACTTGGCAATTATTCGTACCCGTGACAGTTTGGTAAAAGCTAGAACAGGATTGACAAACCATGCTCGCGGAGTAGTGAAGAGTTTTGGCGAGCGTTTACCACCTTGTGACACCAAAGTTTTTGCCAGAAAAGCAAAGGCGGCTCTTCCTGAGGCCTTAGAACCTGCTCTACACCCTATCTTGGAAATCATCCAAGAAATGACAGACCGTATAAAAAGTATTGAAAAAGAAATTGATCATTTATGCGAAGAAGAGTACCCAGAAACAATGAAGATGCAACAAATACCAGGGGTGGGGCCGATAACAGCCCTATCTTACGTACTTACGCTAGAAGACCCAAAGCGTTTTCAAAATAGTCGTGAAGTAGGTGCGTATCTGGGTATGATCCCGAGAAGAAGCCAATCTGGCGAAGTAGATCCAGATGGGAATATCACCAAAACAGGCGATAAGTATTTGCGTCGTATGTTGATAGGTTGTGCACATTACATCCTGGGGCCCTTCGGGAAAGAGAGCAATCTGCGAAATTGGGGCTTGCGTTTGGCTGAACGAGGAGGCAAAGGCGCAAAGAACCGAGCGGCGGTGGCTGTTGCCAGAAAACTTGCCGTATTGTTGCATAAACTTTGGGTTAGTGGTGATGACTATTATCCTTTTTACCCTAAACTAAAAGAAACTATTGCACAATAAGTTCTGCTTGAAAACTATCTTTAAAATCTTCTTTAAAAAAGAAAAAACTAGTTCGTTCTAAGCCCCAGGGTGGTAGCTCTGATAAAGGAAGTACACAAGACCGTGTCCAGGTGACTGCGACGGCTACTAGGATGCTTTACGCAATCCGTGGTTGAGATGGCAGCACCTCAGGCTGGACCCCATAATGCACCGAGCCAGATTGAGGCTCACAAAGAGTGCGAATGGAAGTAGGGTCAAAATCTTTCGGCAGGTGTGCTCCGATTAAAAAGAGCAATCACTCAAAGGAATGTTAGAACCAACTATTGCTGTACAAAACATCAT
>JBDRGC010000013.1:0-16730 GCA_043818215.1 Chloroflexota bacterium
CAGCCAATGCGGATTGGCCCCATTCCAGCAGGTTCCTCCGTTCTCCGCGCTTGATGAATTCAGGGGTCTCCCGCGAGCGCGGATCAATTAGTCGATAACTGAAATCCAGCAGAATGTTCACCAGGATGAACAGGATTCCCAGACAAAGTACCAGGGCCACAGTTAGATTATCGTCTCGCAGGGCGATAGTTTTGAGCAAGGTGAAACCCAAGCCAGGCCAACCGAAGATAAATTCCACCACCGGCAGACTGCTCAGAGAGAAGCGTAAAGAAAGACCCACTGTGGTCAGAATGGCGATTGCGGCGTTGCGGATGACATGACGGGACATCACCCGGCGCTGTCTCAGCCCTTTGCTGTGGGCAGTGCGGATATAATCCTGCTCCAGGACATTGCTCACTATCACAAAGGTGACGCGGGTGATTTGGGCAAGCGGACGGGCAGCCAAGACCAGAGCTGGAATAATAATATGTTTATCCCAACCGAACCCTCCCACGGGAAGGATGGCGTGTCCCATGACCTGCGTCAGCCGGATGACAGCCAATTGAAGAAGCAGGGCTGCAAGGAAGCTGGGCACAGAAACACCGATGATGGATGCCAAAATGGCGATCAACGACCAACCAGAGTGTGCCCGTTTAGCCGCCCAAATCCCTAAGATAATCCCTACAACGGCAGCGAATGACAAGGATGTAAATAGCAGCCCCAAACTCCTGAACAACATATCGGGGACCATTTCGGCCACGGAGACAGGTAACAAACTGATACTTCCCGCCATCGAAAGGCCCAGGTCGCCTCGCATCAGTTGCCCCAGGTAGGCCACTGTTTTCTCGACAGCCCGGACCGCAGCCGGCTGGAAATCTGTGCCGCGTGCCATGTCCAAGCCCAGGTGGCTCAAGAAGATGATGAACACCAATACTAAAACTCCAAACGCCAGCCGCTGGCCCAGAGCCAGGGCGAGGTTGACGAGCGTTTTGTTGGGTTTAGAGGGCTGTGATGTTTTCATGGGTTAGGGGGTAGAGGTTAGGGGTTAGGGGGTTCATAAATGTTTTTTGGCCCCCCAAAGTGCGTCATTTGAATTATACAGGGTGCAATGAAATGGTAAATGGTAAACGGTGAATGGTAAATTGTAAATGAGGTGGATACATTGCCACAATCATTTACCATTTATAATTTACCACTTACCATTTGGTTTTGTTTTTGCGTAATTCAAATGACGCACAAATTTCCTTTTAGTGGGCGAAAATCATTTATGAGGTTAGGTGTTAGAGATTGGAGATTGGAGATTGGAGATTGGAGATTGGAGATTGGAGGTTGGAGATTGGAGATTGGAGATTGGAGATTGGAGGTTGGAGGTTGGAGATTGGAGATTGGAGATTGGAGATTAGAGGTTAGGATTTCCTGATTCCTGGTTCCTAGTCCCTGGTTCCTAGTCCCTGATTCCTAGTCCCTGATTCCTAGTCCCTGGTCCCTGCTCTCCCCGCCTCAATAGGCCCCAAAAAAATTGACGCCGTATACTGCCAAAGTCAGGATAGTATCTGTAATAACCAGGGAGAAATAGTAAATCAAGGTCGAGGTAGTTTGCCGCCGCCGCCGAATCAATTCTGCCACGGCAAGTGCGATCCCAAAAATTAGCAGCGGGACTCCAATCCGAAGCGGGAATTGCCATCCCGCGGGGACATCCATCCAGGCGGAGAAGGGCACATATTCTACCATTGTGGGTAAGAGGAGCAGCTTGGTACCTTGATACATCACAATAGCAACCAACAAAAGAATACGAGAGTTTAGATGAGTAAGGTTTTCATCATTCCTTATCAACCGCCATCCTACCAATAGAACCAATCCGAGGAACATCCAGGGGAAAGCCAAAGGGAAGAGCAAAACGCCAGCGATACTCTCAAGTCCTCCGCCCAATAAGGCCCTGATAATATCTTCGAAGGCGAAACGATCTAAGGCGGCGCGGGCATCTGGCGCGGTGGTCGCATAATAGACATGCCGCCCATCCGCCCCTTCCTGCCACACCAGATGCAAATGACCATCCGCATCAGATGATAGGGATGCGCCGCCTGAAATCCCCAGCGTTCTGGTTGCCAGGGTGTAGCCCTCGAATTGTCCATCGTCAAAAATCCCGGTTGCAATTTGAATATAAGAATCCAAACGATATTGTTGACTAAATGACAAAGCCAGGGCTAATTCATTCTGCTGTACCGGGTCTGTTACAGGGTCGTAGACAAAACCGCTGCTCATGCCAGCGTAGGACGCAGGCACAAACTGATCGAAGTTATACCAGCCCTGATACGTCTGATAGGGTTGAATTTCGAAGGGTAGGATATCAATACGGGAGGGTGCAACTTCTTCAGGATCGCCTGCGGGGAAAGCGATATACTGAGTGTTAGCCGTACCCGCTTCTAAACCTGATTGGTTCAAAATAGACCAAAAGATGTATACCCATCCGTCCGCAAACCCCAACGCGGGGCCGTTCACACTTGCCCCAGTTCCACGGGGGATATGGGTAACGCTTGTACCTTCAACGATCACCGGTTTGTCGGAATCGAGTAGAGCGTATTTGATGTCCACGTCGTCCATCCAGGCAAGGTGAATCTTCCCCTGAGAGTCTACGCGCAAGGCGGGGGACTCGCCCTGCGCGACGATGAGCACAGAGTCAGCGGTGACTTCGCCGCCAGATGACAAGCGCGTAAAATTCAGTCCATGTGACTGCGTGTCTTCCCAGACGAGTACCGCTCCACCTTCCGTATCGGAGGCGCAGGCGTAATATCCCACACTTGAGGTATCAGCGGAGATTTGCATCGCCTGACCCACAATATCGCCTTGTTTGTCCAACAGCGCGTACCATAATTGCCATTTATCTACCACTTCTGGACGGTTGAGCCAAAATAGATGCAGGCCTTCACCCGCGGCAGCGATCCGGGGGGTGCGCACCCGTCCCGCAGGGAGCGTGATTTCACGATCGACCACAACTTCAGCTCTCTGATCCAGTTGGATGTAGCGGAGACTCGTGGCACCGGCGTCATTAGCATAAGGCCAGACGATATGCACGCCCTCGCCATCTTGGTCCACCACGAAACCCAGCGTGCCGCTGACATCAGTCCCTAACGGCACACCGCGGCTCCAATCTGCGGATGGTTTGCGTCCCTTTTCGAGGGATGTGCCGCATCCAACCAGCATTAACGTGACCAGTAACGTAAGGGGTAAACTGATAAATCTGGACGAAAAATACTTTTTCATACGTGTCAGGTCTCCTAATGGCAAATACGCTGCGAACGATAAAGCGTCCGCAGCGTACTTTTTTTCATTGCAGCAATTTGGCTTGTTACGTCCTAGCTCACTCTCAATGCAGTAAGCCGCTATCCGCAGAAACCAACGAGGCAATGTTATCGCTTTTGGCGGGGGTCGAAAGCATCCCGCAGACCGTCTCCTAAGAAGTTGAATGCTAATGTAGTTAACGAGAGAGCGACCGCAGGAATCAATATCTGGTTCGGGTAAGACCGCAACGCTGGAACCGCTTCCGAGATCATAATTCCCCAGCTTGGCGTAGGCGCGTCCACACCCAAGCCGATAAAGCTCAAGAAAGCTTCTGTAAAGATATATCCCGGAATCGCCAATGTTTCGGCAACAATTAGAGGCCCGAGAATATTAGGGAACAAGTGTTTTATCAGGATGCGAGTATCGTTTGCGCCTACAGCACGCGCAGCTTCGACAAATTCTTTTTGTTTGCACGAAAGTACCTGCCCGCGGGCAATACGAGCCATGCCTAACCAGTTTATCAACCCAATGGCGATAAACAAGAATAACAGGCCGCCCATATCCCTATTCATGTTGATGAAAGCAAGACCTATACCTTCGCCACTTCCTCGCCGCGCGATAGCTTTGAAATAGGTTTGTAGCAAGATTACGACTACCAGGAATGGAAATGCATACAGGAAGTCCACCAAACGCATCATAATACTGTCGGCACGCCCGCCCAGGTAACCGGAAATCATACCGAAAATGATGCCTACAAACAGACTGACACCAGAACCGACAAAAGCAATAGCCAGTGAAACACGAGCGCCATAAATTACGCGACTGAGAATATCGCGCCCCAAGTGATCGGCGGCCAAAGGATAGGCGTCACTGATGCGCGCGTAGTTTTCTGCTCCCTCGGGAAGCATGAAAATCATCCATTCGGGTACTGCGTTATTTGCCAATAGATCTTGTTCAGCAAAACTATGCGGAGCAACAGCATCTGCAAATAAAGCAATGAATATTAGCACGATAATAAAAACGCTGCTAATAACGGCGATTTTATTTTTCAGAAGGCGGCTGAACGCCTCAGCCCATAAGCTGCGTTCTTTGCGGGTAATGGTACCCGTCTCTTGTGCCAGATCAACAAACGCCATGTCCTATTACCTCCTACTACTCTGAAATGCTAGAAAACCTCTAATCAAAACGAATGCGCGGGTCAAGCCAGGCGTAGGTAATATCTACCAAAAGGTTTGCAATGACCAATACAACCGCATAAATTAGCGTAACACCCGTGATGATCGGATAATCGCGATTGCCGATGCTGTTTACGAAATGTTTGCCCATCCCATTGAGACCAAAGATCAATTCAACCACAAAGGTTCCGGTGACCAAGGCTGCAAAGGCTGGGCCAAGGATCGTAACAACCGGGATCATGCTATTCTTAAGGGCGTGAACAACAATCACTGTTCGCTCACGCAATCCTTTGGAGCGCGCGGTACGAATATAGTCTTCGTTGATGACTTGCAGGAGACTGGCTCTTGTAAGCCGAGCAATACCTGCTGCCGAGGACGTTCCTAAGGCAAAAACAGGCAAGGCGGCATGTTTAAAATAGTTTAAATTCCATTGATCCAACGATGGAAGGAAACCCAATAAATAAGGTTGTTTTGCCCCCCAGGTCGCAACGGGGAGCCAACCTAATTTAAGGGCGAATATCCAGATCAAGATCGGAGCCAAGACAAGGTTGGGGACCGAAAGAAATACGACTGCTGCAAATGTGCTTGTATAGTCTATCCAGGTATTTTGCTTTAACGCCGCAATCGTTCCCGTTGGAATTCCAATGAGCAACGCTAATAATAAGGACATAAAACCAAGCTGCGCTGAAATAGGCAAAGTGGTTGCAATGATCTCATTAACGCTTTGGCCGCGATAGCGCAAAGATGGGCCGAGATCGCCTCGAAGAACCCCTCTGGACGATCCCTCTTCACCCAGCAAATCATCTCCAACCAAATAGGAAAGAAATTGCTTCCACATGGGCCAATCTAGGTGATATTTTGCTTCCAAGTTGGCAGTAACTTGAGGAGGGAGGCTCCGGTCACCACGGAAGTCAAATGGTCCACCGGGAATGGCACGCATCAACACAAAGGTAAATAAAGTGACCGCGATTAAAACGGGGATAAATTGCAATATGCGCCGGATAATATAACGAAGCATCAGTTGCCTTCTTTCCTGACATCGGGGGCCGGAGAAATCCCCGGCCCCCGATGTCGTATTAACTAAACGACCAGATTATTGGGCGTCGCGAGCATCCGCGTCAAGGGTCCAGTTGAAGAAATCGTTAGCACCCAAAGGCGGGAAGTTACGGGTCAGCCACTGGTGGGTGACGTTAACCGTAGTGTAGTGATAGATCGGAGCGTAAGCAACCATCTCTTCTGCGAACATCTTCTCAGCTTGTTCGTAGAGAGATTCGCGCTCGGCAGGATCATCAGCCGAGCCAGCAGCAACGGTCAGAGCATTGAAGTCTGCATTGTCGGAGCGTGTGCGGTTCGCGCCTTCTTCCGAGTTGAAGACCTCGTGGATCCAGTTGTTCTCATCCGGATAGTCAGCACACCAGCCCATGCGGAAAATATGAGGGGCATCTTCAACAGGTGTGTCGTTTCCGACGGTGTCCAAGTAAACCGCCCATTCCTGATTTTCAACGCGCACTGCTACGCCCAGGTTATCAGCCCACATCTGCTGGATTGCAGCCGCGATGAGAGCGTGGCCTTCGCTGGTGTTGTGCATCAGAACGATATCCAGTGCATTGAAATCTTCGATGGTCATCCCATTCTCATCCAGGAATTCCTGGAGGGAAGCCATAGCAGCCACGGGATCATAAGCCAAACCAACTTTGCCAGGTTCCGGAGCGCCAAACATTCCAGGAGGAGCAAAGCTCGTCGCAGGAATCTGGCCGCCCTTGAGGACGTTGTCGATCAGGCTCTGACGGTCAATGGACTGCGCAAAAGCCTTGCGGACGCGGGCATCATCAAAGGGGTATTTGGTGTTGACAAAGCCGTAGTAGTAGGTGCAGGGGGTGGGGGCTTCGTAGTAGTCAGCACTTAAAACAGGGTCGGCTTTAACACGATCCATTTCGGGCAGCGGTACGCCAACGGAGTCTAGTTCATTATTTTCGTAAAGAGCAAAGGCGGTGGAGGCTTCCTGGATCATCAGACCTGCAATGCGCTCGATCTGTACGGAATCAGCGTCGATCCAGAGGGGATTCTTGACGAGATCCAATTCGCCGCCATGGATCCAGCTTTCCAGCACGTATGGGCCGTTGGTAACGATCAGACCAGCTTCGGTCCACTTCTCACCCCATTCATCAATGGTCCACTCGGGCATAGCATAAGCTACCCACATGCCAGCGATGGCGGGGAAGTAACCAGCTTTGCGCTCGAGCGTGAACTGGACAGTGTAGTCATCCAATGCAACAACGCCCAGGTCATCCATGGTCAGCTCTTCGGAGCCGCCATTGATATCTGCCGCGTTCTTGATGATGTAGAGTACGTAGGAGTAGTCCGAGGCGGTGGCTGGGTCTATTGTGCGTTTGACACCATAAACAACATCATTCGCGTTCGCGAAGCGGGGGTTGCCATCGGCATCTACAACTTGGGTGGTCTCGCCAGTTACAGGGTTGTAGTTCACCCAGGCAATGTCTTCGCGCAGGGTGAAGGTCCAGGTCTGGTTGCCATCAGCATCTTCACCAGCTTCCCATTCGGTCGCCAGGTAAGGGGAAACCTCGCCGGTGACGGGGTGGAACCTCGTCAGACCAACGAAAAGGTTCCCGGCAACATCCACGGAGGTGGTGTCGGTGGCCAAAGACGGGTCAAGGGTTGGCGGCTCAGTACCCCAGTTCCAGTTAAGGGTAACGGGTTCCAGAGCAGCTTCAGGAGCAACCTCTACAATCTTTTCTACTTCTACAACCTCGGTCACAACCACTTCTACAACCTCACCTTCCACTATCTGTGTTACAACCACTGTCTTTATTACCTCGATAGTTTCAGGTTCGGGCGCTGCGCAAGCGGCTAACAAAATGCCGCCTATCAGCAATACTGTAAAAACTATAAACAGATTTTTCTTATGCATCGTATTTCTTCTCCTTCTAACAAATTGTTTGATATACGTTCGGGACATGATCAAGAGAGTGTTTTACACAATTTTCTTATCTCGCACCACCTCCTTATAATTTACTCGGCCTATTAGACTTATTGCTTAATAATAAAAGTAAGTTTTTGGACACGGATTCCACGGATTTACACGGATTTCTCTTTGTTTGTTAATAAAAATATCCGTGGAATCCGTGTAAATCCGTGTCCAATTTCTAGTTTAGCTTTTTCAGCAACAAGTCGATTATACAAGATGGCAAGCAACCCAATGGTCGCTACCTACCTCACGCCATTCAGGGTGTTCTTGTTGACAAATTTCTTCGGCAACCGAACAACGGGGGTGGAAACGGCACCCTGAGGGAGGATCCACCGGACTTGGCACATCGCCCTTCAAAATGATCCGTTTGCGTCCCCGTTCTTTGGCTGGATTTGGAATTGGCACAGCCGATAGCAAGGCCTGCGCGTAGGGGTGCAGTGGGTGGCCGTACAATTCGTCCCGATCCGCCAATTCCACAATTTTCCCCAAATACATCACAGCTGTTCGGTCAGCAATATGACGTACCATGCTCAAATCATGCGCAATGAATAGATATGTCAGGCCCAATCTTCCCTGGAGTTCTTCCAGCAGGTTGACAACCTGAGCCTGAATGGAAACATCTAGCGCAGCAATAGGTTCATCGCAAACAATGAAGTTCGGTTGCAATGCTATAGCGCGGGCTACGCCAATCCGTTGACGCTGCCCGCCGGAAAATTCATGTGGATAACGATTGATAAAATAAGGGTTCAACCCCACAAGCTGGAGCAAATCTTTCACGCGTTCGCGGCGTTCTTTTGCATTCCCAATGCGGTGTACTTCGAGCGGTTCGGCAACGATGCTGCCCACTGTCATCCTCGGGCTGAGGGAGGCATACGGGTCTTGGAAAATGATTTGCATATCCCGGCGAAAACGACGCATTTCTTCGCCTTTGATAGCAGTCAAATCAGTATCGTTATAATAAACCTTCCCCGAAGTGGGGCGATGCAGTTGCAGGATCGTGCGCCCGGTGGTAGATTTTCCACACCCGCTCTCCCCAACCAAACCCAAAGTCTCGCCTTGTCGAATTGAGAAGGATACGTTATCTACGGCTTGAACTGCACCAACCTGACGTTGAACGATGATGCCTCGCGTAATCGGAAAGTGTTTTGTGAGATTTTCTACCCGGATCAATGTTTTTTCTGGATTCATCGCAGCTCACCTGTATCTATATTTATCCAACAAGCTATTTTATGGTCTGGGGCTATACTCTCTAAAGGTGGATTCTTTGTGCGGCATATATCTTGTACAAAGCCGCATCGAGCCGCAAAAGGGCACCCTTTGGGAAGCTGGATCAAATCGGGAGGCAAGCCATCGATGGATTCCAATTCCTCTCCTGCGCTGCCATCCATTCGAGGCAGAGAGCGCAGCAACGCCGCTGTGTAAGGGTGGCGGGGACGGTCATATAACTCGTCCACCAAAGCGCTTTCTACAATAAAGCCGGCGTACATCACAAGCACGCGTTCGGCCAACCCAGCCACAACTCCCAGGTCATGGGTAATCCAAATCAGGGCCATGCCCAATTGTTGTTGCAGCCGCCGGATCAAGTCAATGATCTGGGCCTGAATTGTCACATCCAAAGCAGTAGTTGGCTCATCAGCGATCAGCAAAGCCGGATTGCAAGCCAGGGCCATAGCAATCATGGCGCGTTGACGCATTCCGCCTGAAAATTGGTGCGGGTAATCGCTCAATCTCGACTGCGCATCTGGAATGCCCACCAACTGTAGCAACTCCGCGGCTCGTTTTTCGGCTTCTTCATTGTTAAGCCCTAAATGCAATTTGAGCGGCTCTTTGATTTGAAATCCGATAGTCAGCACCGGGTTTAGCGACGTCATGGGGTCTTGGAAGATCATTGCAATCTGACTACCCCGAATGTTGCGCATCTCTTCCTCGGACAGGGCCAAGACATCCGTGTCGAATAATATAATCCGATCCGCTTCGATTGTAGCTAACGGCTTAGGCAACAAGCGCATGATAGATAATACACTAACGCTTTTGCCACATCCGCTTTCCCCCACAATGCCTATCGTTTCCCCCTCACGCAACGATAATGAAATTCCATTTACGGCTTGAACTATGCCATCATCCGTATAAAACCGGGTACGCAAGTTCTTTACATCTAAAATAATCTGTTTTTTATTCAATTCCGTCTCGACCTCCATCTCAGTATAAGGTTGAACCGGTGTAACTCTGCGGGTTTTAATATGATTTTTATAATCATGCTGAACCAGTGTAATTCCGATAGCACGTCTACCATAATACACCGAAAATAAAAACTGGTCAACGTGAAGATTGTTACCAATATATTGGGCATCAAATCATTCTTCTTCACCTAACCGCAGCCGCACGTAAGACTCATACCGTTCGGGATGCACGCGCCCGTCTTCTACCGCAGTCTTGACGGCGCAGCCCGGTTCGTGCAGATGCATGCAATCACTGAATTGACACTCAGCCACCAAATCCCGTAATTCAGGGAAATAGCCATCTACTTCTTCGGGTTCGATATCCCATAAAGCCAGAGCCTTCAACCCGGGTGTGTCGGCCACGTAGCCGCCACCATCGAGGGGGAACATTTCTCGCACCACGGTAGTGTGCCGCCCTTTGCGGGTTGCCCGGCTCACGTCTCGCACCACCAGGCCCAGACCCGGCTGAATAATGTTGAGCAGGCTGGATTTTCCAGCCCCCGAGGGGCCAGCCAAAACGGACACTTTTCCCATCAAGCGTTCATGGAGTTCCGCTACGCCCTCACCGGTTTGCGCCGAAGTATAAATAACGGGATACCCTATCGAGGCGTAGTGGCCAAACATCTTTTTAGCGGTTTTTTCCCCCATCAAATCGATTTTGTTGAACACGATCAGCGCTGGCGTTTCGGCTTCCTCCGCCACGATTAGAAAACGATCCAGCATCCGCAGCCGCGGATCCGGCTGAGTACAGGCAAAAACGAGCACCACCTGATCGGGGTTGGCGATGATGATCTGGCGGTACTCTCCCCGCGGCGTGGGAGCCAGGCGCGAAAACATGCGCTGGCGATCTTCGATAGACTCAATCATACCGGTGCCGTCATCCAGGGGCATCACCTGCACCCAATCCCCTACTGCGGTGATATCCCCTTCACGCCGTCCGCGCTTTAGACGTCCCCGCAGGCGGCAGACAATGATTTTATCTTCCGTCTCGACGGCGTAAAAGCCCGATTGCGAGCGGATGATCAGACCGCGTTTGGTATTTGCGTTCGTTCCCAGAAGTATCTCCTTTTTTTCAGTACAAAGATATGCAGAGTAAACACGGTAGACACGGGAAACACGGTATCAAGCGTTTGTCTACCCTTGTATGCCATGTATACCTGTATACCTGTATACCTGTATACCCTGTTTACCTTACCTATCTTCTCCTCACAGTTCCTCTATCTATTCCTCTTCCGGCTCTGGCGTTGCCAGCACACCAACCGAGGCCTCCCACGGGAGAAGGTTGCGCCGGCCCTCGAAATAATACTGCACCATACCTTTGAAGATCGGCGCGGCAATATCTGATCCCTCACCGGCGTTTTCAGCGATGACCACAACAACAATATCCGGCTTGTTATCACGTCCTTCGCGAGTATACCCCACAAACCAGGCGTGCGGTTCGCCCGAACCGGATTCGGCTGTGCCTGTCTTGCCGGCGAGCGAGTAATAATTTTGGCTGAAGCTCCCCAATATATGATAAGCCGTACCCCGCCGGTTCTCCACCACGCTGACCATAGCATCTTGTATCGTTTTCAATGTCTCCGGGCTGATGGGCAAGGTTCCCTGGATGATAGGCTCGAATTCATAAATGGCATCTTCGTCGGGCGGGACGATACGTTCGACGATTTGCGGTAGATAGACCGTACCGCCGTTGCCAATAGCCGCCACGAACCGGGCCACCTGCAAAGGTGTCACCAGGGTATTGCCCTGACCGATTGCCAGGTTGATGGCCTCTAATCCATCTCCGGGGTCGGGAATCTGCCCGGGTTGCTCGCCCACTCCCTCAATTCCAGTCGGGCTGCCTAGCCCGAAGCCGCGCGCCATCCCGGAAATCGCATCGGTCAATCCCTGGTTGAACAAGTCCAAACCAATATGCCAAAAGAAGGGATTACAAGAACGCATCAATCCCTCTGGCAGAGTGAGCATCCCGCTGGGCTGCGTTTTCCCATCTTTTTGAAAGTGATCCCACGTCCAATCGTGGCGCGGGGGAATGCCCGATATCTCGGCAAAATCGTACTGGCAATCGTAAGTTGTTTGCGGAGTGTACGAGCCACTTTCCAGGGCGGCGGCCAGGGTGATGATCTTGAAAACCGACCCCAGTGGGTATTGGCCCTGGGTGGCGCGGTTGAGCAAAGGCTGGCCACTGTAAGCAGAATAAATATCTTCCAATTGGTAGCTATAGTTATAGTTCGATGGCTCGAAGGCATTGGGGTCGTATCCGGGCGAGGAAGCCATTGCCAGCACCCGCCCCGTATCCCGTTCGAGGACGACGATTGCGCCCCGGAATTTCAGCAGCGCGGTCTGAGCGGCCAATTGCAAGTCCCTGTCGATGCTCGTATAGATAGCCTGAGAAGGTTTTGCAGCCACATCTGCTAATTGCGTGACAACCTGGTCATCGGGGCCGATCACATAAAGCGTGCCGCCGCGGGTGCCTCCCAGATATGACTCGCCCCAGCTTTCGATGCCTTGCCGCCCAACTTTTTCGTCCCGGTTGTATCCCTGGCGCAGATACTGTTCCATCTCCTCGACCTGAATCAAGCTCACATACCCGATTGACTGTGATGCAATCCCATTATCGAAATAAAAACGAGACTCGAACGGGAACATCAACAAGCCATTATCATTGTAGCCATTGGAAACGTCGTAACGTGTTTGCACCTTTTCCAAAGGCACCTCACCCAACGCCAGATACCATTCCGCTCCTGGCGGGAAATCTTCGTACATAGCTGCAATAACGTTGGGATTCATGCCCGTCAACCATTGCAAATCAGCGAGCAAGGCATCTCCCGTCCCAGGGTCGATCTGCCCCGGGATGATGCCGATAGACACTGCCTCGGCATAGGCGGCAATGGTGGTGCCCTCCCGGTCGTAAATATTGGCCCGCGCGGGAATGTGGCGATCCATCCACAGGTAATTACCACCGGCAAGCTCTGGAATGATCAAATCATCTGACCACTGCAGCCGCCAGGTTCCGTCTTCCAGGCTGAGGTTCATCACCGTATCGCGTTGAATATCTCCCACCAATACGCTGTGTAAAATCACGCGGTAATTTGCCTGAGCACTGCGCGTGTTGCGCACTAAAGACGACAATATCTCGTAATCCACACTACTGAGGGCGGCCTCAGTTGCCACGGTACGGTACCAATTGGTGAAATCTTCTTCAGTAATGGCGTCTTGGCCGACGGATGTCAGCATGATGTACATACTGGCATAATCGTCAGCTTTCCAGGCATCCAAATACGCACGAACTGCATCGTCTGCATCGGGAACGGGCGTAGTCTTTTGTACAGGTGTTGGCAAAACAAACGTGGCACTCGGCGTCTCTGTAATCCCCGGTGTAACCGTCTCTGATGGAGTGACCGAATTACACCCAACGGCCAATAAACATAACCACAAAATAACCCAGTGATAGATTCTCATAAGGCGGCCTCCGCCGCAATCAAACGTAGGACGAATTTGGAAATTCGTCCTACCAATTCTGTTGGCAAAACAGCGAGCCAGCGTAGGACGAATTTCCAAATTCGTCCTACAAATTGCACTGATAACCAAACACCGCCTGACAAACCTGTGGCAGGTCCGTGCCGGATGGATATCCTAATTTGCGAAAAATGCGTGCCAAGTGGCAAAGCGGCAGGCCGACCACGTTAGCATAGCAGCCCTGTAAATTCTCTGCGGGGTGGAAACCGGCGTGCTGGATGGCGTATGCCCCGGCCTTGTCGAGCGGATCGCCGCTGGCAATATAAGCCAGCATGTCTGTGTCATTATAGTCCCGCATGGGAACATCGGTGACGCACACGTCGGTGAGCAGCACACCGTCGGCTGCGCGCATGACAGCCACGGCGGTACACACCTGATGGACGCGGCCCCGCAGTTGGCGCAGCATTTGTTCAGCGTCCGCCGAATCGACGGGCTTGCCCAAAATCTCGTTCCCATCAACAACGGTGGTATCCGCAGCCACAACCACCGCGTCCGCGCTCACCTGAGCGCCGACGGCACGCGCCTTGCTTTCCACCAGCCTGAGCACGTATTTCGAGGGGGATTCATCCGGGACGAGACTCTCATCCACATCAGCCGGGATAACCCGAAAATCCCAGCCCAAGAGATCCAAAAGATATCGTCGCCGCGGAGAATTAGATGCCAGAATCAATTCCATAACTAACCTTGCTTTCGAACACAGATTCTAACACAGACTCTCGATCTCCCTGGTACAATGGGGCGAGTGGCGAGTCAGCGAGTCAGCGAGTCAGCGAGTCGGCGAGTCAGCGAGTCAGCGAGTCGGCGAGTCACCGAATCAGCGAATCAGCGAATCAGCGAGTCGGCGAGTCGGCGAGTCAGCGAGTCGGCGAGTCAGCGAGTCGGCGAGTTGGCGAATCAGCGAGTCGGCGAGTTGGCGAATCAGCGAGTCACCGAATCAGCGAATCAGCGAATCAGCGAGTCACCAATCTACCAATCCCTAATCCCCAATCTCCAACCCACCAATCCCCAATCTCCAATCCCCAATCTCCAATCCCCAATCTCCAACCCACCAATCCCCAATCTCCAATCCCCAATCTCCAACCCACCAATCCCCAATCTCCAATCTCCAATCTCCAATCCCCAATCCCCAACCCCAAAGGAAGTCCCCATGCAAATACTGATCGACCGCATTTTGAAAGATGGAAAGAACCTGGGAGGGGGCATTCTCAAAGTGGACGGTTTTATCAACCACCAGGTTGACCCCGTATTAATGAACGAGGCTGGCAAGGAATTCGCCCGTCTTTTCGCAGACGTGGGCGCTACAAAAATCCTCACCGCCGAGATTTCGGGGATCGCTCCCGCAGTAGCGACCGGCCTACACATGAAGCTGCCGGTGGTCTATGCCCGCAAGCACAAACCCATCACCATGCCCGATCAAGTACTGCTCACTCTAGCGCCATCCCACACCAAGGGGCGCACCGTAGAATTGATCGTCTCGCCCGAATACCTGTGCGGCGGAGAGCGTGTACTCATCATCGACGACTTCCTGGCCAGCGGCGCCACTATTCTCGGCCTGGTACGCCTGGCCGAGGCTGCCGGCGCTACAGTCGTCGGCATCGGCGCACTGGTAGAAAAAACCTTCGAGAGTGGGCGTGAAGCACTAAATTTCCTGAATGTGCCCATAATCTCACTGGCGGCTGTCAAATCTATGGAAGGGGACGAGATCGTCTTCGACAAGTAGTGCGGAGTGCGTGGAGGGGAGAGCGTGGAGCGCATCCACCCTCCACCCTCTGCCCTCTACCCTCCACCCTCTACCCTCTACCCTCTGCCCTCTGCCCTCTACCCTCTGCCCTCTGCCCTCTGCTAAACCATGCTCGACTCGATAGCCATCCTCGACTTCGGTTCCCAATACTCGCAGCTCATCGCCCGGCGGGTGCGGGAGAACCGCGTCTACTGCGAACTCTTCCCCTGGAATGCCGACCCTGCCCGCGTGCTGGCCCTCGATCCCCGCGGCTTCATTCTCTCAGGCGGGCCGACTTCGATCTACGCTCCCGGCGCGCCGCAGATTCCCGTTTATGTGCTGGAATCCGGACTGCCGCTTTTTGGGATTTGCTACGGGATGCAGGCGATGACTCACGCCCTGGGGGGACGTGTGGCCCCCTCGGTGGAGCGAGAGTACGGCCCGGCCCAGATAATGACTCTGGCCCCCAACGATTTGATCCCGCCCGGAGAGCATCCCGTGTGGATGTCCCACGGCGACCGGATCGAAACTCCGCCCGCGGGATTCGTCCCCCTGGCCGCGTCCGACAATTCGCCCGTGGCCGCTATGGGCGACCTGTCGCGCGGCTACTTTGGGGTGCAGTTCCACCCCGAGGTACATCACACTCCCTCCGGATCGGAGATGTTGCGCCGTTTTGTGGTGCAGGTCTGCGGGGCCAAACCTGAGTGGACGCCTGAATCGATCATCGAAGAAAGCGTGGCACGCATCCGGGCGCAGGTCGGCGGGGCGCGGGTGCTCTCGGCGGTCAGCGGTGGAGTCGATTCCAGCGTGGCAACCGCGCTGGTTCACCGCGCAGTGGGCGACCAACTCGTGGCAGTTTTCGTCGATAACGGCTTGCTGCGCCAGGACGAGCCGGGGCAGGTAGTGTCCACATTCCGCGAAAACCTGGGTGTGCAACTCTACCCCGTCAACGCCGTAGAAGAATTCATGGAAGCCCTGGCAGGCGTCACCGAGCCGGAAAAAAAGCGGCGCATCATCGGCGAAAAATTCATCCGCATCTTCGAGCAGCAAGCACGCCGATTGAAAATGCCCCCCTTCCTGGTGCAGGGCACGATTTATCCCGACGTGGTCGAATCCAGCGCCCCCGACCGGTCACAGGCCCAGCGTATCAAATCCCATCACAACGTGGGCGGGCTGCCCGAAGACATGCAATTCGAGTTGGTGGAGCCGCTGCGGTATCTCTTCAAAGATGAAGTCCGGGCGGTGGGCGAGGCCCTGGGGCTGCCTCCCAAACTGGTTTGGCGGCAACCCTTCCCCGGGCCGGGATTGGCCGTCCGCTGTTTGGGCGAGGTCACCTGGGAGCGGTTGGAACGCCTGCGGGCCGCGGATGCTATCTTCATCGAGGAATTGTCCGCCGCTGGTTTGTTGATGATGAGGCACACAGACGGCGCGGTCACCGGGTCGGCGCAGGCCTTCGCCGTGCTGTTGCCAGTGCAATCGGTGGGTGTGATGGGCGACCAGCGCACTTATCAGGAAGCCGTTGCCCTGCGAGCCGTCACCACCGATGATTTCATGACCGCCGACTGGGCCCGCCTGCCATACGATCTGCTGGCCCGCATCGCCAACCGCATCGTCAACGTAGTGGACGGCATCAACCGGGTGGTGTATGATATTACCAGTAAACCGCCCGCGACGATTGAGTGGGAGTGAGTGGGAGGCAGGAGGCAGGAGGCAAGAGGCAGGAGGCAAGAGGCAGGAGGCAAGAGGCAGGAGGCAAGAGGCAGGAGGCAAGAGGCAAGAGGCAGGAGGTTCCACTATCAAAATATGATGGGGAGGAAGAAATGACCCAAGTATAGTATAATATTGTTAAACTGGGG
>JBDRGC010000014.1:0-4922 GCA_043818215.1 Chloroflexota bacterium
AATCTCATCCTTGGCAAGAAGGAGATTGCTTCACCGAAAAGCGTCGGTTCGCAATGACATCTGGGTAAGCGGAGTCAAAAACATTATCTTAACATCTATAGAAAAGGAGCAAAAGATGCTATCTGTAAACGATATGCAAACCACATTCTACATAGGCAAAGCCGCGCCTACTCCTCTCGGAGCGGTTTGGGTGGCGGTAACCGAGCTGGGGCTGGCAGCCGTTGAAATCCGGGCGCGGGAGGATGAGTTCGCTCACAAGCTGGCAAAACGCTACGGGGCAGAGGTCACCACCAATGAAGCCAGCACAGCGGAGACCATCCGGCAAGTCCGGGGCTATCTCGCCGGGGAGCGAGAATCCTTCGACCTGTCCATAGACTGGTCGGTGATGAGTGCTTTCCAGGAGCGGGTGTTGCGGGCTGTCTACGCCATCCCCCGCGGCGAGACGCGTTCTTACGGCGAAATTGCCGCTCAGATTGGCAAGCCCGGCGCTGCCCGTGCCGTGGGACGAGCTAACGCTACCAACCCAATGCCGCTGGTGATTCCCTGTCACCGCGTCATCGGCGCGGATGGGGGACTGCGCGGCTATAGCGGCGGAGATGGCCTCGAGACCAAAGCCTGGCTGCTGGAATTGGAAAAACACTGAACTTAAGCCCCAAGTTGGTGATAGAATCTACCTGATGTCTGTAAACCCCGTCATTTTTCGTGACTACTCAAGGCAGACAATGAATCTGGCTAAACAACGCCCGAAGCGCCCCCCCTGCCCCCCAATCCTGGGGGAAGCAACACGGGTTCCCCCCAAAGTTGGGGGGGGGGGCTGGCTGAGTAGCTACCATTTTTCTAAAACAATCAATTGTAAGGAGATTGCTATGCGTATCATTGGTGCCATCTTGTTCGTTATATTGCTCGCCATAAGTGTAATTGCTCTTGCTGGTGGTTTGACAGTGCTGCTCGCTTATGGTATCGGTTGGATTCTTGCCCAGTTTCTGCCGTTTAGTTACTTCGAAGCCACCCTGCTCGGATTGGCAGGAATGGCAGCGGGCGTGATGCTGGTGTCCAACCTGTACCGGGTTTTCAGTGATTTTCCATCGCTATCGGGTGATGATGACGAGGATGATTGGGATGATGATGATTGGGATGAGGATGATGACGATTTGCTTGATGAGGACGAGGGCGTTTCTTCTGATGACCAGCCCGGCGTCCCTCGTTGGCGTCAATCCTCCCGCCCCATCCGAATACCCAAGGTTGCTCCTGACGAACGCTGTCCATGTGGCAGCGGCAAAAAATATAAGAATTGCCACGGTCGCAAGAATGGGTAACTACTTGCTGGTCAGGCCGTGTTAGCATTAGTGACCGGTTCCACCGGCTTCCTCGGTTCGCATCTCTGCCGCGCCCTACTGAACGCCGGCTATCAGGTGCGCGCCCTCCATCGCCCAACAAGCTCGCTGACGTTACTGAATGGACTGCCCGTCGAATACGCGGTCGGAGATATCACCCAACCCGGCACGTTGACCACCTCCATGCGGGGAGTAGATGCCGTCTTCCACGCAGCATCCAAAGTCAGCTACTGGCGGGATTCCAATCTGATGTACGATGTCACGGTGGGGGGAACGCGCAATGTCTTGCAAGCCGCCATGGCCGCGGGGGTTCAGCGCGTAGTGTACACCAGCTCGGTTGCAGCATTGGGAGTGCCAGAACAACCAGCATGGATGGTACACCTATCTAAGGGCACAGGCGCGCCGCCCCTATTGATTAACGAAACTCATGTATGGAATTACCGCCCTCAATGGTGGCGATATGGTCATGCCAAGCATCTCGCCGAAAGAGAAGTCCAGCGAGTCGTGGCCCGGGGATTAGATGTTGTGATCGTCAACCCGGCGACCATCCTCGGCCCAGGGGATGTCAACCGCATCTCAGGAGAGATTGTGATCCAGGTAGCCAAGGGCATCATCCCCATGGCAATCCCCGGCGGGATGAATGTGATTCATGTTGCCGATGCAGCCCGCGGTCACCTGCTGGCTCTGGAACGTGGGCGCACGGGAGAACGGCATATCTTGGGAGGGGAAAACATCACCTACCTGAATCTCATCCAAACCACCGCTGAGGTTACCGGTGTGCATGCTCCAAAACGAATGCTCCCCGCGTGGTTGGTGCATGCTCTGGCATCCCCTGTGGACATTCTGGGCAGCATAACCCCTTTGCCGATAAATGGCGACCTGCTGCGATTAGCCGGGCTGTATTTTTACTATGATACGCTCAAGGCTGAACGGATTTTAGGGTTTACACGGGCATATTCCGCGCGCGATATGGTGCAAGATACGTATGAGTGGTATCGGAAGACAGGGATGATTTGATAATGTGCATAATTATTGTGCCGGCAGATCCCAATAAGCCAGGTTGTCAAACTCTATGCTAAAGCTGGCTGTCTCTTGCGCGCCTATGAACAAGCCTATCAGACCTGCATCTGCGTATGTATCGTCCACCACTTCTGCTGCTCGTTTTCCATTGATATACAGGGATATATGATCGTTGTTGGCAAGCACGCCGAGGACATTCGCCCTCCCCGGCCCGGCTGTTATGTATTCGCTCGAGGTGAACTCAACCAGGAACTCGCTCACCTTCAGTTCACCATCCCATTTCGACAGCCAATATTCTCCCGCGCAGGTCAGCCCGAAAAAGTATCCGTTTTTTAAATCGGGCGCACGAAAATACAGACCAGCGCGGTCTTTCCCTGAACACTCGCCCGGCATCCGCGTCGTGACTTCAAGGTAGTAATTCTGGATTCTGGGCCAGGAGACTACCCAGCACGCGGAGGAGGGTACGTGTTTGCTGGTCATTCTATATTTGCCCTCAATGATTTCGGTCGTGAAGCAATCATCATCTAATAAGGCCCAGTTCCCAGCGTCCTTGAAATTATCCTCCCACGTGGGCGTCCCCAGAGCATCCTTGGGATTACCCGAAATTTGAGTAGCAGTTGTCGATGGCAATGCCGTTCGCGACGGGAAAGGCGTTCGCGACGAGATGGGGGTAGATGTGTTTGCCAGCGTTGACGTTGGCCGGCGCGTCTTGGTGGGACTGGGCGTGATACTCTGGGTTGGGGCTGGGATATCGGTCGGTGTATCTGGCAGGGCGGCCACGGTCTCAGCGACTGCTTGAGCCACATCAACTGTGGAAAGACCGGCCTCCGAGCGAGTGGATTGGTATACAAGCGCGATGGCAATAGCCGAGACACAGGCCAGAGCCAACGATAGGGCGGCTATCAGCCAGATTATACGTTTCTTGGTATTCATTTAGGTGAGTCCTCCAGTTAACAAAATCAATAAATTGCGCAAGGCTTCAAAATCTTCTTCGATCAGGCAGTCCCAAGGAGCATAGAAATACTGGTCGGTGAGGTCTTCAGCCTTCTGGCATAGTTTTTCGCCCTCAGGAGTGATCCGATATCCGCCAGAATCCCCCCGAACCAAAGTCCGTTCAGCCAGACTATCGAGGGCCGCCTTGTAAGTATCACGCGGATATTGCCGATGTGAGAGCTTCTCATGCAAAGCATCCAACGTATCGATCTCGCCGCGCCAAATCAGGGTGAGAGTCTCCCAGGTCGGGCCATCGAAACCTAACGGCTGCCAGGCTGCCAGGTGGGCGTCATCCCGGTAAGCAGCCAAATCGCTCAAGTATTGATCCACCTGAATCAAACGAGAGGCATTTTCTCCAGGGTCGAAGCGTCTGCTGTGAGTAATGCACCATTTATCCGGGGGAATCGGGGAAGCATGACTGGCATGCACCACTTGCCGCAACAGCACGACCAGATAATGCAGAGCCGGCGAGCGCAAAGGTTTAAGACTGTCCAGGCGGACATAAGCTGCCAGAATAACCTGTTGAGCAATTTCTTTCCCCGCCTCGGTCAGTCGATACTCGTCCTCACCCACAGGCGTGAGCAAGCCCCGGTAGGCAGCATCGGCCAACCGCTTAGTATGTTCCTGGTAGGGTGTCCGCACCTGCAATTTTGCGTTTGAAATCGTCTCCGGATCGAAGCTTGAGGCAGTCAATAGCAATCCCCAAACATCCCGCTCGACCCCCGCCTTTTTAGCAGCCCTATCCATCATGGGAACATATTGCATTCCCAACGCCATCATCGCATCTAAAGCAATCGGCCACAGGTTGCTTTTATCCATCTCTCTCTCCTGGTGTTACACCGCAAGGGTGGGGAAAATTACAAAATAGAGTTATAATATGTGCATGCCAGTTAGCCTGATCCGTGCAATAGATAGTATAGCTGATTTTTGAGTCTACAGGATTTTATGTGGAAGGAGGCAGGGCATCACCACGCCAAATTCCAAAGAACCCGGTTTTCACATAATCTTACCGTGAAAGGAGAAAAAGTCATGCAGAAATTACAGATTCGCCTCACCGTTTTCGCTATTTTGGTTGTAGCCTTATTGAGCATTTCGGCAGTGCCAACTAACATTGCATTGGCAGAGAATGCAAAACCGCCGTTTGTCAGGCTTAGTGTCATCAATAAGAGCCAATTCGAGTTTTCACTGATATTATACGGCCCTGACCAGTATAGCATCTCTGTTCCGGCGCACTCCGATGGAAGTTGGATTGTGGATCGCGGGATGTATTCGTTTGTAATGAGAGCCTGCAATATTTCGAAAACTGGGACGCTCGATATGAGTATTTATCAGATTATACATGTCCCGATTTGTGGTGGCAATGCTGGCGCAAAAGGGGACAAGTATCATCATATCGATGTGGCTGATTATGTCAAGCCAGTGAAAATCAAGATTCGCAACAAGACATTCGAGCCTATTGGACTCTATATACGCACTTTGGAAAAGCATTATTTCCTGAATCTCGAACCCGGTGAGATCCAGTATTTGATATTGCCCAAAGATCAATATGTATATAGTTATGTAGTTTGTGAGCAA
>JBDRGC010000015.1:0-8326 GCA_043818215.1 Chloroflexota bacterium
GTGACGACGCTTCAACCATGCCTTCACTCATCGTTTACCGTGACCACTTGCTCGACGTGTCGCCGCCTTCGGCTGGCAGCTCACGGAGTGTGCCTTTGGCGACCGCCTTTACACCCATGCACTCTAGCGCCTGTCCTGCGACCAAAGGAAGTGTCGAAGGGTTTGAGAACCAGTCGCTCACTATTGGGTGTCGCACTCACTTGTCCACTTCAAGGGTTGGAGTTGATGGTACAATCATCTCACCAACACATTCACTTCGTTCAGTGCAGGCATGGACGTTCAGTTGTCAAAGTTCGTCATCTCTCGGGTGACAAAGTCGAAAGACGGCAACCTTCGCTGACCAGCCCCCACCATCAAAGATGATGGTTTCGGTCAAACGGGTCGCACCCCCGCGTCAAGCGGAATGGCTAACGCCATGGGCAATGCGGCGCGATTTTTCAAGTCGGTGGTTTTGCCAAGAGAGTTCCGGGTCAAAAACGCCATCCGCTTATGCCACCATTAGCACGCTAAACAGAAAATATTACAAATCAATTAGCAATAGGAGCATGCGATGAAGAAACAATACATTTCGATCATTTTGCCCGTTTTGAGTGCTTCAGTTGTGATGTTGTCTTTCCTGATCTTCGGGGTTGGACTGAATCTTTCTGGAAAGGCTATTGCCGCTCCACAAGAAGAAACTCAGATAGTAGCTATTCCCAACGATAATTTTCCTGAGCTTACACAAGCTGATCCAAATGGTTGGGTTATCGATTGTGTAGATTGTCGCGACTTTTCATTGATGACGGATCGTAGTCTGCGATTAGATACAGCAGGTAATCCTCACATTGCCTACGGTGGTCAGCATCTCTATTACGCTTGGTATGATGGCACAAGTTGGAACCTGGAAATCGCAGACGATTCCCAACCTGATGATGTTGGCACGTATGCATCACTCGATCTGGATAGCAGCGGCTATCCTCATATTAGCTATTTCAATGAAACCTATGGCAATCTCAAATATGCCTATAAAGATGGGTCAGGCTGGCACGTCCTAACTTTGGATAGTGGTGGTTATGTAGGGCTCTATACATCTTTATCAATTGATGGGAGTGATTTTCCTCACATCAGCTATTATGATGCTATCCAGGGTGATCTCAAGTACGCTTACCAAGATGGTTCTGGTTGGCACATCCAAACTCTGGATAGTGGTGGGGAAATAGGGCTTCACACATCTCTTGCGATTGATAATAGTGGTTACCCTCACATTAGCTACTACGATCTTTCAAATGGGGATCTGAAATATGCATACCAGAATGTCTCTGGCTGGTATACCCAAACTCTGGATATAAATGGGGATACGGGCCAATTTACATCATTGGCTTTGGATGTGAATGGGTATCCTCACATTGGATATCTTAAATACAATTCTTATGCTGATCGTGATTTAGTGTACGCCTATCAGAATGCTACAGGCTGGTTTACGCAGACCGTAGATGATGGAGGCGCAGTGGGTCTTTATGCTTCATTGGGACTGGATAGTCAAGGATATCCTCACATCAGCTATTATGATTTGACCAATTACAATCTCAAATATGCCTATAAGGATGTCAGTGGGTGGACGGTTACAACTCGTTACACTTATGATTATGTAGGTGCATACACCTCTTTAGCATTGGATGATGATGATTATGCCCATATCAGTTATTACGATGACAAGTATAAAATCAGCACTTATGATATTCGATATGTTCTTGGATTGCAATACGCGCATGAAGATGCGGTGGGGTGGAGTACCGAAAGTGTAGATGGAGAATATGCAGGTATGTATACTTCAGTAGCATTGGATAGTAATAGTTACCCCCACATTAGCTATTTTGATCAAGGTAATAAGGACCTGAGATATGCCTATCAGGATGCTAATGGTTGGCATATTCAGGTTGTTGATAAGGATGGTGCAGTTGGGTATATCACTTCTCTTGTATTAGATACCAACAATTATCCCCATATCAGTTAGTGGCATAATCATTCTACCGAAGGCGGATTGAAATATGCCTATCAAGATGCAAGTGGGTGGCATTTTGAAATTGTAGAAAGTAATGGTTACGGTCCTTGTGGAGATCAAACATCTTTAGTTTTGGATGCTAGTGGATATCCTCACATTGCTTATTGCCGTGATCAAGATTCGCCTGGGTTGCGATACGCTTATAAAGATAGTGGTGGCTGGCACACCATGACCATTGATAGCGGATTATATGAAGGAAAGAGAGCTTCATTAGCATTGACTGATTTAGGGGAACCTCATTTTAGTTATTTTGATGGTTTTAACTATCAACTGAAATATGCATACTACGATCATGATGATGGGTGGCATTTTTCTACGCTTGAAACAGGATTAGATCGCGACAGTGGGTACACATCCCTGGTACTGGATGATGTTGGATATCCGCACATTAGCTATCATGATGATAGCGTTGGTCAGATTAAATACATGTACCAGGATATTTCTGGCTGGCATACTCGGATTCTGGATCCCAATGGCGGAACAGGGAAATCTTATACTTCGTTGCAATTAGATGGGAATGGTTATCCGCATATCAGCTACTACGCCGATGGTAGTGATAAGTTGATGTATACTTACCAGGATAGCACGGGCTGGTACTCTCAAACTATCGAGAGTGGTAGTGGAGAATTTAATTCTTTAGCTTTAGACGGCGATGAATTCCCGCATATCAGTTATGGGATTAACATTTACGGGGGTGATCTAAAGTATGCTTACTACAACCCTAAACCATCAGGGGATTTCACAGCTAACCCCATGACTGGAACACATCCGTTAACTGTCACATTTACCGCTCTGATAAGTGGAACAGTGGATAGTTGGTTGTGGGACTTTGGCGATGGTGGAACAGTTTCTACAGGGCCAGTTGTCAGCCACACTTATATGATCAGCGATACTTTTGATATCAGTCTTACTATCAGCAATACCTATGGAAGTTTTGTTGTAAATAAACCAGATTATATTGTCATTAGGGATAATGACGATAGGTCAAACTTTGTTTACATACCGCTAATATTGAATAGTTCACCATAACTTGCTGTATTGACTAAAGCTCACTAAGTTATGGTCGGCGGGGCAGTCGCCCACCCCGCCGCCACTCCCGAACCGGACTTCCCAAAGGGATTGCTGCGCTGATGAAACTTTCGCTTCATCCGGCTCTTCAGTATCCGGGTTTCTATACCCAAATGGCACGCTGTCACAGACACCCTGACCGGTGGACTTCATCATGGCAGTGGCCGTGTAGGAGCAGCAGGTTGTCATCCGCTGTCGAGCTTATCACTGTTGCGGTGATGTACTTCCAACACATCGCCATCCATGAAACGTAATCCACAGTGGGGGCATTTGCCTTTTTACCGTTTCATCCGACACTTCCTTCGGTCGCAGGATAAGTGTCAGCAAAATTGTATTCCGTATTGCCCGGGTGGGTGACCAAGTTCACAAGACGGCAACCTTCGCTTACCAGTCCCCACCAAACGTTCGGTGGTTTCGGTCAAACGGGTCGCACCCCTGGATCAAGCTGACGTGGCTACGCCACGAGGGTACGCGGCGCGATTTGCCAAGTCTGGTTCGGGTAGAGCAGCTTTAGAAGCAAACACGCCACGAAATCTTTTTGAACGTGTTTCGCTTTGCGTGCCTTTGACAAACACTTTTTGAAACGTAAGTGCAGGGGTTCATTCATCGATTCTGGAAAAAACCACAAATTCCGGTAGAACCAGATAAAAAACCGTCTCTCATTATTGAGAGACGGTTCGTTGAAACGATGTTCTTGGCGAATCTTCTCAATAATTTGGGGAAAGATACGTTTCTGGACTTACATCAAATCAGCTTTAATTTTTTCATATTCTTCCCGATTAATCTCGCCGCGGGCATATCGTTGGTCGATGATTTCGTGGGGGGAAGGCTGCTTTAAAACGATATTTCCAGAATGGTTTTGCGGGCTGCTGGCAAAAACGGTTTTCACCAGCCAGACACCGCCAACAATCAAAGCGCCCCAGAAGAGCAGCATAAGGATCAATCTGATGCCACTAAAACCCATCATTTTTCACACTCCATTTCTCAGACCTGTCAGGTCTCTCAATTAACTCAAATCTGGCAATATTTCTTGATACTGCTCGCGAGTGATCTCGCCGCAAGCGTATCGGGCTTGCAGTATCTCACGCGGCGACTGTATCGGAGACGCCGGGCCAAAGGTTGTCTGGCTATTGGAGCCAGCACGGTGTACCATCCAGATCACCAGCCAGACGATACCAACGATAACTGCGACTGTGACCACCAGATTTAGGATCATGCCGATCCAGCCAAAGCTTCCGTAGCTACTCCAACCCATCATTCCAGTTCCCATCATAATTTTGTCTCCTTTCTTATCTTACTGTCCCTCTCAATATCGGTTTTCGTTACTTGGTTATCCACACAATGTGATATTTTAGATTTTATTCGGAGTGCGCTGTCTTTCGATAACTCATGCCCACATGATACTAGCTCAAGGTTGAAAACGGCCTGCCTGAAAGTCAGGAGTTTCTGACCTGTTTACAGGCAATGAGGTCCTTTTTTTAAACGTCACAATACTCCCCGCGACATGACACTTGTTTTTCATGCTGCTCTGCCATATACTTAACCCCATGGCATTACCACAACCACCAAACAATATTCGCATCGGAATCGATATCGGCGGCACATTTACCGACTTCGTAATTTTTGACCCGGCCACAAAAGTGATTCAGACCTTCAAAATTCCGTCAACACCCCCAGACCCATCGATTGCCGTGATTGAAGGTATGGAACGTATTCGAAACCAGTTTTCAGGATCAAATCTTCCTACAAGCTATTGGATTATCCACGGTTCAACGGTCGCTACAAATGCGCTTCTCGAAAGAAAAGGTGACAAAACAGCTTTGGTTACAACCCGGGGGTTTAAAGATATCATTCAAATTGGCCGCCAAAACCGCCCCGAACTGTACGCATTTTCATCCAAACCAGTTCCGCCCCTGGTTCTTGAGACATTAAGATTTGAAGTCGATGAACGGGTTGACTACCTGGGAGATATTTCCACACCAATAGATGAAACCCAGGTTGATGAAATTGTCAAATCTCTGACCAACCTGAAATCCGACAAAGTCAACTCGATTGCGATTGTTTTTCTGTTTTCTTTTGCAAATCCAAACCATGAATTGCTTGTTGCTGAAAAATTCCGCCAGGCCGGTTTTTTCGTTTCTGCATCTCACGAAATTTTACCGGAATACCGGGAATACGAACGGGCTAGCACTACCGTTATCAACGCGTATGTTTCGCCCATTCTCGACCGCTACCTTTCCAAACTAAAAAATTCGTTGACATCCGCCACAAAACTACAGATCATGCAGTCCAATGGCGGCTGCATCAGCTTAGACGAGGCCCGCAAGGCCGGAGTGCGCTGCATTCTCTCCGGGCCGGCAGGGGGCGTGGTTGGGTCGCAGTATGTCGGCCAAATCGCCAGTCCAGATTCATCGCTCAAACTGCTCACCTTCGATATGGGGGGGACATCAACCGATGTAGCCCTGATTGATGGCCAACCCAAAATCACATCCGAGGCTTCCGTTGGCGGCCACCCTATCCGAATTCCTCTTCTCGATATTCACACCATCGGAGCGGGTGGCGGTTCGATTGCATCCATTGACGCGGGCGGCGCCCTCCGAGTTGGGCCGGAAAGTGCCGGCGCAGACCCCGGCCCCGCATGTTATGGGCGAGATATCGGCAGCCAACCACGCCCCGCAACTGTCACAGACGCCAACCTGCACCTGGGGCGGATTCCCGCCGACTATTTTCTGGGCGGGCAGATGTCCCTTTATCCAGCGTTAGCACAAGAAGCCATCAAATCCGTCGCCGAAAAACTCGGGTTATCCCCCACCCAAACCGCCCTGGGGATCATCGAAATTGCCAACGCCCACATGGAACGCGCCCTCCGGGTCATCTCGGTGGAGCGGGGCCACGATCCTCGCAATTTCACCCTGCTATCTTTTGGGGGGGCGGGGAGTCTCCACGCCGCGGATCTGGCCCGCCAGCTAAACATCCCGCGGGTTCTGGTGCCGCCGTATGCCTCCACCCTGTCTGCGTTTGGGATGCTGGCCGCCGATGTCATCAAAGATTACACCAAAACCATCATGCTTCCCAGCAGCACACCCCACGCAGAGATTAATCAGCGAATCTCACAAATGGTAGCTCAGGGTCGAGTTGAAATTGCTGCCGAAGGGTTTTCCGAGCAAGATATTCAAATTGAGGAAGCCCTGGACATCCGTTACCGGGGACAATCCTACGAGTTGACTATTCCCTTCAGTGTTAATTTTATTGACGCTTTTCACCAGGAACATAATCAGACATACGGATACCACCGCCCGGAGGCTTCTCTGGAAGTTGTGAATCTACGGGTGCGGGCATTTGGTGTGGTGAGACCTCCTCAAATTTCAGCACAACCCCTGGGGGACACCGACCCCGCTCAAGCCAGGTTCGACTCTCGCCGGGTGGTGTATCCCTCCGGGGAAGTGGAAACACCTTTTTACCAGGCCGAATCCCTGAATCCTGGCAATATCATCCCCGGCCCGGCTGTGATCGTCCGCAGCGACACTACCATCCTGTTGAGCCAGAGCGATCAGGCCAGGGTTGACCCATATAACAATATCATCATTGAGGTGGCTCGATGAAAACAGACCCGATTCGATTGGAAGTTTTCAAACACCGGTTTGCAGCCACCGCCGAAGAAATGGGGGCCGTGCTACAAAAAGCCAGTTATTCACCGAATATCAAAGAGCGGCGCGATTTTTCTTGTGCCTTGTTCGATGCCGACGGCAAAATGATCGCCCAGGCAGCCCACATTCCTGTCCACTTGGGATCGATGCCCCTCTCGGTTCAAGCTGCCATCCACGATTTTCCCGATATGCAGCCCGGTGATGTAATCATCTTAAACGACCCGTTCCGAGGCGGTACGCATCTCCCCGATATCACCCTGGTTTCCCCTGTTTTTACCCCTCTCCCCACCCCAGTAGATGAATTTTCTGATGGAATGGTGAGAGGGGCAAAGGGTGAGGGGTTATTTGGCTTCGTAGCCTCCCGTGCCCATCATTCCGATGTGGGCGGAATGTCGCCCGGTTCGATGCCCGTGGCCCGTGAAATCTACCAGGAGGGGATTATCATCCCGCCCATCAAGCTGGTGGTGAGCGGCGAGACCAATCAGGCGGTCTGGAATTTGCTGCTTGCTAACGTCCGAACCCCGGAAGAACGGGCCGGTGACCTTTGGGCACAGATCGCATCCAACCAGCGCGGTAGTCAGCGCCTTCAAGAAATGGTTTTGGAATATGGCGGCTCTGAAATTCGGCATTATATGAACGCTCTGCTCGATTACACTGAACGGATGACTCGTCGCCTGCTTGAAACCATCCCGAATGGGGAATACCATTTCAGAGACTATCTGGATAACGACGGGATCAACGACCAACCCATTCTCATTCAGGTAATGATCCGCATTTCGGGCGATACGGCGACTGTTGATTTCAGCGGGTCAGCGTCCCAACAGCAGGGCAGCGTCAACGCCGTGTATGCCATCACCCTGTCGGCGGTGTATTACGTTTTCCGCTGCTTGATCGGTTTGGACGTTCCCAACAATGCCGGATGTCTGGTGCCCATCAAGGTAATCGCCCCTGAGGGAAGTGTGGTCAATGCCCGGTTCCCGGCTCCGGTAGCCGGAGGAAATGTAGAAACTTCGCAACGGATTGTGGATGTACTCCTGGGAGCGCTGGCTCAAGCTGCTCCAGACCGCATCCCAGCGGCATCGCAGGGGACTATGAACAACGTCACGATTGGAGGAGCAGACTCCCGAACAGGGGAGCCGCGCCCCTTTGCCTATTATGAAACCATTGGCGGCGGGATGGGTGCCCTGCCAAATCAGGATGGGCCATCGGCGGTTCACTCACACATGACCAACACCCTCAACACCCCGGTGGAAGCCCTGGAGTATGCTTACCCGCTAATGGTGAGGCGCTATGAAATTCGGCGCGGCTCTGGGGGCGAGGGTAAATTCTCAGGGGGAGATGGGATCCGGCGAGATGTGGAAATGCTCACGAATGTTCAGGTCACTTTATTGACCGAACGCCGCGAGCGGGGTCCCTACGGGATGAACGGCGGACAACCTGGGGTACCAGGTCAGAATCTCATCCTTCGGGATGGGGAAGAAATCCCCATCCCCAGTAAAGGTTCAATTGAACTCAAATCCGGCGATATTTTGAGCATCCAAACCCCAGGTGGCGGGGGATTCGGTAAAAT
>JBDRGC010000016.1:0-4008 GCA_043818215.1 Chloroflexota bacterium
CGCAAAGCCGCAAAGAATTTTAAGTTCTACTTCGAGAAAATCCATCGAAACGCCCTTTGGTTTCGTTTTTTTTGAAACAGATTTTGTTTTTCTTGGCGTCTTGGCGTCTTCGCGTTAAAAATTTTGCTTTTTGCAGTGGAGTCAACACACCCTTTTGATTTTTTGATTTGATAGTTGCCCATCACAATGCTCGTCTCTACGCACGATATGGCGCTGGTAAAAGAACTCTTCCCGCGCACGGTTGTGATGGACGAAGGTCAGGTTGTGGCAGATAGGTTGACGATGGAGATTCTGGAAGATGAGAAATTGCTCGAAGCCCACAGGCTGGAGAAGCCGTAGCCGATAAAACGTAACATCCCCCTGTAGCCCCGATATTTTCCTTATAGGGGCCCATCCCAAAAGATTCTTTTGGACGTATAATCAATCAACCCAACCAGCGCGAATCCGTCGCAGCCATTTTCTCGGGAGGGCAGTATGAACACTCGGCGGTATTCCAAATTCCTTGCAGGCCTCGTCACCAGCCTGATACTATTTTCCCTGTTTGTCAGCCCGGCACTGGCCGCCGCGGGCGACACCACGCGCGTCTCGGTTGCTTTCGACGGCACACAGGGGAACGGTATGTCCAGCATTTCTTTCATCTCCGCCGTTGCGTTAAGCAAAGCTGAAAGACTCGCTCCCGAATCCAATTCGTACCATGAGACTCCGATCAGTTCTGGTCCTTCAGATCGGGAGCCCGATGTCGCCGTGGATGTAAGTGGAAATGGGTATGCGGTCTGGGCGGCGAACAACTACGCAGAGATTCGGTTTGCTTTCCTGCCCTCAGGAGGCGAATGGAGGCCATCCGAAGTGGTGGCACCTCTGCAACGTGGCGCTGGTCCAACTTTTCCCAAGGTTGCAGTTGATAGCAGAGGCAACGTTTATGTTGTCTGGATGGATATCCCGTCTGGCGTCGATCCTAACTGCCACTACAACGTTTGCGACTGGGATATCTGGTTTGCTGATCGTCCTAGCAGCGGGGGGTAGACACCCCCAACCCGCGTCAACGACTACGTGGGTGCGACCCGACAAATGTACCCGGAGATCGTGGTCAATTTGAATGGGAACGCACAGGCGATTTGGAAAGATGAGAGGGAAGGTCAATGTAACATCTTCTCCAGTTACCGACCAGAGGGTGGATCGTGGAGCGGGAATGTCAAGGTCAACGACTCGGGGGCTTGTTCTATGGGGACCTGGGGCGAGGCCCTCGGACTTGCTTTGGCCCCCGATGGATATGCATGGGCTGCTTGGGCGGCAGGTTATGTTGGGGGCATACGCGTAGCGCGGCGTCTCGGACCGGGCAGTTGGAGTCCTAGTGAGAGTGCTAGCCCTGACGGACTTGACCCTACTCTGGCAATCGATGGGCAGGGCAATGTGTATGCAGTCTGGGATGAATGGACGGGATCCGCTTGGGAAGTGCACGTTGCCTTCAAGCCTCGAGGTGGCGCCTGGAGCGGAAAGTTTCGTATTGCTCCGGGTCTTGATCCAACTATTGCTGCTACCCAAGCTCCAATCGCCTATGTCGCTTGGTCTGACGACGATATCTTTGGGACCTCATTATCGTTGGGCATGGTCCGTTTCCCTCCAACTAGACTCGACGACGATGCCAGTGGTAGCCCGCAATGGTTTCCATCTGCCGCTATGAATGGGACAGGGAAGTTATTGGTTGTTTGGGAAGACCATCGAGGCGGTGTCGCAAGAATCTATGGGATCACGGCAACACTTCCTTTCCTTGATTTGCCTATTCAATATACCAATTTTTCGGTAGCAGCAAACGGTAATATTGGCGGCAACAATCCGGGGCGCGTGAATTTATGGTTTGACCATCAGTATCCCACTTACAATAGCCCCCCTAACAATCAGTATCCTGGTCTGCTAAGATGGGACGGTAGGTTCTTCCCTAATCCCACGAATATTGGAGAAGGATGGTACGATGGGCACAGTGGAATAGATTTTCAACGGAAACAAACCAACGAGCAAGTCTTTGCTGCCGCCAATGGAACAGTTTTTGGTGTGGTCAATAATTGCGGTGGATGCACTACTGGTTATGGGAATCGCGTTTGGATCAATCATGGCAATGGCTATGCAACACTTTACGGTCATCTAAACATAGTGTCGGTTACAAATGGCACAGTCATTACAGACCGCATCGCCCAACCCTTGGGAAGAATGGGCAGTACAGGCTACGCTACAGGCACCCATCTGCACTTTGGTCTTTACTACGACCAAAACGGAGATGACCAATGGTCAGAAAGTGAAGCAGTTGATCCTTATGGATGGCAGGGAGCCACGAATGATCCCTGGAGTGTTCCCAGCAGATATCTTTGGATCCACCCACTTTCCGCTCGACAACAGATCAATAATTCAGGCGGCAGTGTCTCCGCTCCGTCTGGAAATTCAGCCGTAACTGTTCCAGCCGGTGCAGTCGTTAGTCCTGTGACGCTGGAATTGTGGGATACCCCGCCCGTTGCGGGCGCATCTGCTACATTGCGTTCAACTGGCAACTCTTTCTGGATGCGCGTATTGGAATGGCTGACTGGAGGTAGCAGCCCTTCGCTCATGGCAAGCGCTTCGACGAATAGTTTTGACGTGCCAGTTACAGTTACCGCTAATTTCGACTCAGCCTCAATGCCCCATCTTGATACCAGCCAGTTGACAATCAACCAATGGGATGAAGCAGGTCAAGCATGGGTTGCTTTATTACCAACTACTCTAGATACAGTGAATCAACAAGCCTCTGCCCAAACCAGCCAGCCAGGTAACTTTGACTTGCAAGCGCCATTAGTTTGCCCGGCCGATACCCTCGAGCCCAACGATAATTACGATGGTGCCAGCGTTGTACAAACCGATGGAACGTTGGTGAGCAATCTGTTCGACATTGCCCAGGACGAAGATTGGTTCAAGTTTGACGCAACAGCAGGGACCGAATATGCCATCCAAACAACGAACCTGACTGCTGGCGTAGATACTGCTTTAGAAATCTATGATACGAATGGTGTGACCTTGCTTGCGTCAGATAATAATGGTGGAGGCGGCAAAGCGTCTCGCTTGGTATGGCAAGCACCGCAAAGTGGGACATATTTCCTCAGGGTGAGCCAGGCGGCGGGAAGTGCCTATGGTTGCAGTGCAACGTATCAGATCAGTGCCAACCAAGTTTATTCAATTTTCCTGCCAATGATCTTGAGGTAACTCCACTCCAACACTTGAAATTTGCACGAACCGCAAACATCCCACACGAAATAAGCCCGGGGGTGCATATCCAACTGCGGCCAAGTGTGATTGTGCGTTTTGAAATTTAAACCTCCGCACTATTCGGCACATTCCGTCTAGAGCGTGTTATGAATTTTTCGGGGATGGTAAACTCTGCTGATGACCAGAAAACCATACCTCAGCGATGTTACTGAGTAACTTCTCAAAAAATATGGGGGAAGGACTGAACACTGAGAGGATGAGCATACGGCACCGGGGAAAAAACAGGCCAAAATTTATCATAAAAAATAGCTGCTCGTGTGAATTTTTGTTGTTTTTTGTGAAAGAAGGGCTTATACTATAGATCCTTTAAGCTCTCTTTATGGTTTGCTGACCTAAGCAATGAACGTGTCATCTCACTGAGTTAAAACTACTGCTTCTTGCATAAATTCGTGAACTTGCATGTGCCGTAATGCTCGCAAATTACAGGAGTTTGGTTCACCAATCTACGCAGTACCTTGTAACACAGTTGAGAAGAGACTATGCGACCCCTTAGTAACATTCGGATTTTAGATATAACCCGCGCCATGGCAGGCCCATATTGCACTATGATGTTGGGAGATTTGGGTGCAGATGTGATCAAAGTGGAACGGCCTGATAGCGGGGATGAAAGCCGCGGTTGGGGGCCGCCCTTTGTAGGCGAACCGTATGGCCCCTACCCAGGCGAATCCGCTTATTTTATTGCTGCCAACCGCAATAAACGCAGCTTGACGGTCAATATCC
>JBDRGC010000017.1:0-5322 GCA_043818215.1 Chloroflexota bacterium
GGCCACAAAGACGTTAAGACCACAATGATATACACCCATGTCCTTAACCGCGGCCCATTAGCTGTTCGCAGTCCACTGGATGATTAAGAGCGAGTGCGGATTCCTTTCGCACACTGCGCAGCGTCCCGCTCGCGGGATCGCTCAATCCCAACACAAGGTTGTTGGGACCAAGAGCGAGTACATTTTCCACTCCCTATTCACCGCCCACCATCCGCCGCTCCCCTACTCTCCACCGCGTTCATTCATCTAAAATGTTACCGAACGGATATCATTCCCTCAAATGATAATGTTACCGAGGGAACGATGTCAATTACAGAAGAAATGACTATAGATGAACGCCGCAAGTACTTGCACAAGATGAGAGGCCGCTACTGGAAGGCCAAGAGCAAAAAAGAAAAGAGCCAACTGTTGGACGAAATGGAGGCTGTAACTAAGCTCCACCGAAAGTCAGTGATCCGTCTAACCCATGGCGAGTTAGCCCGCCAACCACGCCATCGGCAACGGGAGCGCACATATGGAGTGGAAGTTGATAGTGCCCTGCGGGAATATCCGAGAGCTTTGACGGTGGATGTGCAGAGCGTCTGACCCCCAATCTGGTGTGGATGGCGAAGCACTTGGCCAAACATGGTGAGATGGAGATTTCGGACGAATTGCTGGAAAAGTTGGGTTGTATTAGCGTCTCAACGACGGGGCGCATCCTGAGGCGCATCCGGCAAGACCAACCCCAGTTAAGGCGCAAGAGACCGAAGCGATCTACGCGCATCCAACGAAACATACCCGCGGGACGGATTGCCTGGGATGAGCAGGAGCCGGGTCACTTTGAGGTGGATACGGTGTATCACTGCGGCCCTGACGCTTCGGGGCATTACGTCCACAGCTTGCAGATGGTAGATGTGACTACACTGTTGAGCGAGCGTGTTGCTGTACTAGGACGCAGCCATTTGGTCATGAAAGACGGTTTCAGCCGCATTGCAGCGCGTTTACCTATCCCGGTGAAGGAACTTCATCCTGACAATGGCTCTGAGTTTCTCAACAACTTGGTGTTGGACTTCTGGGAAGCGACTTTTGAAGGAGTTAAGCTATCTCGCAGCCACCCTTATAAGAAAAACGACAATCGTTTCGTTGAACAGCGTAACCTCACCCTGGTGCGCAACTACCTGGGATATAAACGCTTTGACACCGTTGCCCACACTCGGACACTCAATCAACTATATGACAAACTGTGGCTGTACGACAACTTCTTCCAACCAGTCATGCATCTGATAGAGAAGAAGGTCGTACCATCATCGGATGGCTCAACGTCCCCCATCAAACGCCGCTATGACCTGGCAAAAACGCCTTTTGACCGTTTATGTGCTACTGGTATCTTATCTCAGGAACAACAAGAATATCTGGACGCACTTCGCGAACGCACCAATCCTCGTCAGTTACGCAAAGACATCTATGCTTTGATTGACCACATCTCTTCTCTGCCCAATGCCATCCCGGGAAAAACAGAAGATGTTTATCAAACCCTGCTCACCCCTATTGACGAGAGCTCAAAACGCAAGACGCCAGAATGAGTTTATCGCTTTTTAGGCCATTACCAGAACAAGGAGAGAGCAGAGAGCAATAGATTTCATCTATTACCCTCTGCTCTAGTAACGGCCCTCATGCGGCGCTCGGGTCGGTTATCATCCCGTAGCGAAGCGGAGTGGACTCCACCGTTGCCCTATCCTCCGCACGAGTGTAGTAATTCTATCATCAATCCAAATCTTAAAGAAAAGGAGAAGACTCGTTCGGTAACATTATCATTTGAGTGAACGACCCCCCCTCGGTAACATTATCATTTGACTTGACACGATGGAAGGGGAATCATTGCTTGTGATGTTCCAGAAACATTGTTACCTCCTGCAGAACTACAGGTACGTCCTGGAGAGGATCTCCTTGTAAAGAAGAAGGATGCACGTTGCCATGAAGGTCGTGGTAATGATGCGGATAGCTTGCCAGATAGGGAAATTCCTCTTTGTTATCCCATCGTAGGAGAGGTATATCTGTAAAAAGTTGATAGGCGTAATCTACGTGTCCCCGGTTGTAATAAATGCGTATCTGCAATTGAGCGTCTTTCTCAAGCCTCGCCCTGATCTTGCAGAAAAACTGGTCGGAGGAGAATTCCTTTGTCTCTACAACCCGAACGTTTTTACAGATAGGGTGTATCTGTAAAAACGTTACTATTGTGCCCACAAGGATTGCAAGGGATGTCACAAGGCAGCCTCTTCTCGCAACCCGATCCAGCTTTCAAGTATTTCCTTGCTTGCTTTCCACTCCAGCCAATCGTCCTCTTCCAACATAATTGCTTGTCCCAATGTCTGTCGCTGTTCTGGAGAGATATTTCCTTTGGTTAGTAGAACAGATCGCTCGTGGAGGTAGTCCCCGAATTGCCTGAAACGCATCCCGTATTTATTCTCGAATTGAGATATTTCCTGATGAAGCGCGCTTATATGTCTCAAGATATATTCACTCATGGTAGTACGGATAGCATCTTCTTCTGTGGCGAAGATCTTTCGCCTGACCAGAGGTTTTACCACATCGGTGAGTGCGACGTTCATCGTTTTGCTCCTATTATTCGTATCACATAAAAATGAGGAAGTAGTCCCAGTTCGCATTATACCCCATCCCGCAGCCTCCAATCCAGGGCAGTGAAGCGGTGAGCAACTTTATTATTGCGCACCGCGATGCCGATGGCGCGGCGGTTGCCCACCAGCACACAGAGTTCCCGGGCGCGGGTGATGGCGGTGTAGAGCAGGTTGCGTTGCAGCATGAGATAGTGTTGCGTCACCACCGGCATCACCACCGCGGGGAATTCCGATCCCTGGGCTTTGTGTACCGAGACAGCGTAGGCGAGCATAAGCTGATCGGCTTCGCTCCAATCGTATTCCACGGGACGGCCGTCGAAGTCCACGGCCAGAGTTTGCTCGATGGGGTCGATTGCGCCGATGAAGCCAATATCGCCATTGTACACATCTTTGTCGTAATTGTTGCGGGTTTGCATGACTTTGTCGCCGGGGCGGAAAGTGACGCCGAAGAGTTTGCGCTCCGGCTGGTTGGGTTTCGGTGGATTGAGAGTTTCTTGCAAGCGTTGATTGAGCGCGTTTACCCCCGCGGGGCCGCGGTACATGGGAGCCAGTACCTGAATTTGGCGGAGGGGGTCGAGGCTGAACTTGTGGGGGATGCGTGCCGTGACCACGTCCACGACCCAGCCGGCGGCTGCGGCGGCATCTTCGGCGGGGAAGAGGAAGAAGTCGTCCACCCCCCTTTGCTTTCCCCCATCTCTTTGAGATGGGGGGACCGAGGGGGGCGAGAACACCGGCATCTTTCCCTGATTGATCCTATGCGCGTTGGTGATGATCTGCGAATCGGCGGCCTGACGGAAGATCACGCTCAAGCGGGTGACTGGAGCCACCCCGCTGGCAATCACATCACGCAGCACATCGCCGGCACCCACGGAGGGGAGTTGATCCACATCGCCGACCAGCAGCAAGTGCGTTCCCGGCTTCAAAGCTTTGAGCAAGTTGTTGGCCAGCAGCAGGTCGAGCATGGAGGCTTCATCCACCACGAGAAAATCCACAGGCAGCGGGCTCTTGGCGTTGTGCTTGAATCCCTCGACGGGGGAGTAGCCCAACATGCGGTGGATGGTGCTGGCCGGGCGACCGGTGGCCTCGGAGAGACGCTTGGCAGCCCGCCCGGTGGGGGAAGCCATAGCGTAGCGGGTAGACGACGCTTCAAGATTGATGATCAAAGATTTAAGCACCGTGGTTTTGCCGGTTCCGGGGCCGCCGGTGAGCACGCTGACGGGGTGACTCAACGCCGTGCGGATGGCGGTCTGCTGTTCGGGGGAGAGGTTGCTATCTGGCAGGGGCAAGCCCTTGTTTTTGTCCCCGCGCGGGGTAGCATAGGCCAGCGCACCCAACCGCTCGGCAACGCCTTTTTCGCCGAAGTAGAGCGGGGTCAGGTAGATGGCCGGGGTGCCGTATTCGCCTCGGGACTCGGCAACCCTCTTCATATCCGGTTCGTGGCTCCCCTCGGGGAACGGAATCACGTCGGGGCGGACGCGGTCGTCACGGGCCAATCTATCCAGCGCCGGGGGAATCAGGTCGGGGGAGACCTCCAGCAATTCGACGGCGCGCCGAGAGAGCAAATCCCGCGGGGAGTAGACGTGGCCGTTGTTGCTCATCTCGTTGAGGGCGAAGATCAGTCCGGCCTCGATGCGGGAGGGGTGGTCGGCGGGCAGACCCAGGTCTTGAGCGATGCGGTCAGCGGTTTTGAAGCCCACGCCGTAGATGTCGCGCTCGAGTTGGTAGGGGTTTTGGCGGACGGTTGCGAGGGCCGCGTCGCCGTAGGTTTTGTAGATTTTGACGGCCAGGTTGGTGCTGACGCCGTGGCTGTGCAGGAAGAGCATGATTTCTTTGACCTGCTTTTGCTCCTCCCAGGCGGTGGTGATCTTGCGGGTGCGCTTGGGGCCGATGTCGGGGACTTCGAGCAGGCGGGCGGGGTGCTGCTCGATGATGTCGAGAGTCGCGGCCTCGAAGTGGGCGACGATACGCTCGGCCAGCCGGGGGCCGATGCCTTTGATCAGCCCGGAGCCGAGGTAACGGCGGATGCCCGCGACGGTGGCGGGCAGGGCTTGTTCGCAGATTTCGGCGTTGAATTGTTGTCCGTGTTTTGGGTGGTTGACCCAGCGGCCTTTGAGTCTCAAGTATTCGCCGGGAGAGAGTTCGGGCAGATTGCCGACCACGGTGGCGAGACCCTCGCGGCTCAGATTGGGGACGCGCCGGCCTTCGGGTTTCAGGCGCAGCACTGTATACCCGTTTTCGGGGTTATAGTAGGTGATGCGTTCGAGTGATCCGGTGAGAGTGTCCATCTATCGATTTGCATAAGCTACCTGGCGTGTTAGCACAGTACACTGCGATGACCAGAACCAATCTCTGTTCATATCGCTGCTTATCCTCGTGGCGAAGCCAAGTCCGCTGCAGCTTGGGGTGCGATCCGTTTGACCGAAACCCTGTCGCTAGGGGTATGGCATAGCCTACCACCAGGAGACAGTGGGGGATGGTCAGCGAAGAAGGTGGCTTGGTCACCAACCAAGTTGCCTGGTACTTTGACAACTGAAGGTTCATATAGGTGCGATGATTGTATCATCAACCCCTATCCCTGAAGTGGACAGGTGCAAGCATTACCCTACGGCGGGCGACTGGTTATCAAACGTCGGAGTGCAAGGGTAAAAAGGCGACACCTGCACTTGCGTGCGGTGCAAGTGTAAACTCCAAGCCGTAATGGGGCGAC
>JBDRGC010000018.1:0-2052 GCA_043818215.1 Chloroflexota bacterium
GCTCTCATCAATGTCTTGTTGCTTTGACACCAAAGACATCAAGCACGCTGTATCCCCCTGACCAAACCCCCCCACCCCCCTTATCAGGGGGATACAGAGGGGGTGGGGGGGTTTGAAGTGCGATGATTTCGTGAGTACACCACGAAATTATCGTGCTAACGCACTCAATGTCTTTGGGTGTACTCCCAAGCCGAAAGTTAGTGTCAAATCAACAAAAATAAGGAGATGAGAACAATGCCGAAAGTGAGCAATTGGAGAAAATGTTACTCTGAACGGTGTATGAGTGCTCAAGAAGCGTTCATGAAAATCCGCAGTGGCAGCCGAATCTTCTTGGGTCCAGGCTGTGGGGAACCGCAGCATCTGCTGGAGGAACTAGTGAGGCTGGGGGGCACAACCGGGCGCCTTAACGATGTGGAAATCGTTCACATGCTTACTGTCGGGCCGGCGCCACACGCCCAAAAACGATATGACCGCAACTTTCGCCATAATTCTCTCTTCGTAGGGCCGAGCGTCCGCTCCGCGGTCTACGAAGGAGTCGCAGACTATACGCCAATCTTTCTCTCGGAGATACCGGCTCTGTTTAGAAGTGGACGGATGCACTTAGACACGGCCTTAATACAGGTCACCTCGCCAGATAATTTTGGCTTTTGTTACCTGGGCGTTTCGGTCGAAGCGGTGAAAGCGGCCGCCGAATCGGCCCAACTGGTTATCGCACAAGTAAATCCCCAAATGCCGCGTACTCTGGGTGATAGTTTCATTCATATTGAGGACCTGGATATCATCGTTGAATATGAGGAGCCTATTCTGGAAGTTCACCCTTCCGAACCTGACGATGTCGCCTGGGCCATCGCGCGTCACGCCACCCGACTGGTCGAAAATGGTTCTACCATCCAGGTCGGGATTGGCAAGATTCCAAATGCCATCCTCTATGGTCTGGCGGACAAAAAGGACCTGGGCGTCCACACCGAGATGTTTTCGGATGGCTTAATCAACCTCATCGAATCCGGGGTGGTGAACAATTCCAAAAAGACGTTCCATCCAGGGAAGATACTGGCCACCTTCTGCATCGGAACGCGGCGACTCTACGATTATATCGATAATAATCCGATGTTTGAGTTTCATTCGGTGGATTACAATTCCTCGCCAATCAACATCGCCAAAAATGAGCAAATGGTGGCCATCAACACCGCTTTAGAAATCGACATTACCGGTCAAGTATGCGCTGACTCGCTTGGTTATCGGATTTACAGCGGGATAGGCGGCCAGGCTGATTTCATTCGTGGCGCAGCCTTGGCGCCGAAAGGCAAGCCCATCATAGCTCTCCCCTCAACCGCTCAAGACGGTACGGTCTCCCGTATTGTCCCACACCTCAGCGAAGGCGCGGGAGTAGTTACGACACGCGGCGATGTCCACTACGTTGTGACAGAATATGGAGTAGCCTACTTGCATGGCAAAAGTCTGCGTGAGCGGGCCATGGCGCTGATTCAAATTGCCCATCCCCGCTTCCGCGACTGGCTCCTGGCTGAAGCCAAAGCGCGAAAATATCTGTTTGAAGACGAAATCATTCCCCAGGGCGCAATCTATCCCGTGGAACTGGAACACACCGAGCGTTTCGGTGACATCGAGATGTTTTTTCGTCCCACCAAAGCCAGCGATGAACGACTTTTTCAGGAATACCTCTACGACCTTTCAGAGCATTCGGTGTATCTGCGATTTTTCCAGGTTAGGAAGACCTTTCCGCGTAATCTGGCGCAGGACTTGATGGCCGTTAACTATAAGGAAATTCTCAGTATCGTTGGCACTTTGGGGACCTCCGACACGTCTCCCATAATTGCCGCGGCGCATTGGATCCTGGATGTTAATGAAAACATGGCTGAAGTAGCTTTTTCAGTAGCGGACCAATACCAGCATCGGGACATCGGAACCCATTTGCTAAACTTTCTCATGCGCGTCGCCAGAGAGCGCGGCATTAGAGGTTTCAAAGCTATGGTTCTCCCTGGAAATCCCGCAATGATGAGAGTTTTCAAGAAAAGCGGTTGCATTCTACACACC
>JBDRGC010000019.1:0-13805 GCA_043818215.1 Chloroflexota bacterium
TAACTCTATAAACCCGCTTTACGGGTTGGTGGGTTGGGGTTGGGGGTGGGGGGTGGTTGGGTTGTTGGGGTTTGGGTAGAGGGTAGAGGGTAGAGGGTAGAGGGCAGAGGGTAGAGGGTAGAGGTCAGAGGGTAGAGGGTAGAGGTCGGAGGGTAGAGGGAATCGGGACGAATGATCTTCGCGCCACTCGCCATTCGCCATTCGCCATTCCCCATTCGCCACCTGCCACCTGCCACCTGCCACCCGCCTCCCGCCTCCTGCATCCCGCCTCCTGCATCCCGCCTCCTGCATCCCGCCTCCTGCATCCCGCCTCCTGCCACCCGCCACCCGCCACCCGCCACTCGCCTCACGCCCCACGCTCCTCGTGAATGGGCACCATAAACACGGGGTTTTTGGTATTCTGTACAACCCGTTGGGCCACACTCCCCAACATGAGTAAATCCAATCCACCACGGCCGTGGGATGTGATCATAATCATATCGACGTCCTCTTCTTCGCTGGTCGAGATGATCGTCCGCATGGGCATCGAGCCAGTGACTAGCGTGCGGACTCTCACCCCATCGTCTCGCAATGAACACGCAACGGCTTCCAGGAATTTGCGCATATTGATCTCGACCTTGGCGCGAATGGCCTCGACGATATCCG
The DNA here is from genome assembly GCA_043818215.1 of Chloroflexota bacterium. GTDB lineage: Bacteria > Chloroflexota > Anaerolineae > Anaerolineales > UBA11858 > JBDRGC01. Next base: position 646 of record JBDRGC010000019.1, read on the forward strand.
CCGCGGCGCGGTAGCTCTCCACCTGGGGAACGGCTGGGACTGTTAGCAGCACCAACTCACTGGCAAAAATTTTCGCAAATGCCCTCGCATAAGGTAAAACGCGCTCGGAATATATCGAGCCATCCAGAGTCACCAGGATACGCTTTATGTCAGGCATCGTCCCGTGGTCATCTGTAGCCTGTACTAAAAGAACCGGCTTGTCGATCTTTTGGATCAGTTTTCGGGACGCGCCCCCGGTCAGCCAGTGTGTACTTCCCGATTTGCCGAGCGTGGAAGTGATAACCAGGTCAATATCCTGCTCTCCAACCAGGCTCGCGGCCGCGTCGGCAATAGACCCGGAGCGCAGTGCGTAATCGACTTCTATGCCATCGACCAGCAATTCCTTGGCAACATTTTGTAAATAGCTCTCCCGGGCTTGATAAGTATCTTCGTATTGCCCTGGGTTTACTTGAGCCTGATCTGGTATCGAAGATAACAAGGTGAGATGTGCGCCTGCAGCCCGGCAAGCCAACTTCGCAAACGGGATTGCCTGAGCGGCATAATAAGAACCATCCAAAAGCACGGCTACCCGGTTGATCTCTACTTTTTGCTCCCGCCACCTGCTCTGCGCCTTTGGCTCTGCTTGCCAGGTAACATCTACGGGTTCGGTAATCCGGTGTATTGGAGAAACCGCTACTGGCTCGGCCTGCCCAAAGCCAAAGCCGGCCAATTGAGCCGCGTCGAGCTGCCCCAGGTAATCCATCTCTGGAGTGGGTTCTCCCAACCGGTTGCGGAAATAAGTAAAGGCGGCATAAAGAATGGGAATGAACACAAAGTATGTCCAGGCGCCTTCCAAAAAGCGTTCTTCGAAAATGATCAGCGTTGCGCCGGTGGTCAGCAAAGCCGCCAAAACCGTACCCATGATGAGGAATGCTTTACCAACAGAAAAGTTCTTACGCGCCTCGCGGATCAGACGTTTTGTAACCGCCCAACCTGTCATGCTCAATAAAATGAACACACCGGCAGCATAGATAGCCAGATATGTCTCTTCGTGAGTACCAAACAGCATAAAACATACCGACACAATACCAACTTCGAGCCACACCGGCTTATCGGCCACATCGAATTGGTTGCGTTGTCCAAACATGGGGGGCACATAATGCCGCCGTCCCAACCCCAGGGAAAGGTTCTGCAAGCCTTGCGCGCTGGCCGCCGAGGCCGACATCAAAACCGCGACGCCAATCAGCGTACCTAAATATGGCAGTGGGGCGGGCAAGAGTTGATCCATTGTCTGGGTAAACACGGATACAACTTCATTTGCCGGGTCAGAATAATGGAGGATCGCCGGGCCAAGTATAAGCATGGTAATTGCGGTGGTGCCCATGATTATAAACAGACTAGCGAAAGCTTTTTTGCTTTTTTGCTCCGCTGAACCATCATAAGCTGCGACCAAATTGGCAAACACTTCAATTCCAGTCATCACTGCCAGAATGCGTACAAAACCACCAACCGTGTATGATAAGTATTCCGGAGCAAATGCACGTAAATCAAATGACGGTAAATGTAACCCCATCTTCCAAACAGTAGTAAACACCATAGCCCAAAGCAAGAGCAATACACCAGCAGTGGCGGGGCCAAAAGTCCGGGCAGCCATCTTGGGGCCGCGGTTGACCAGCCACCCCGTGAGGATGCTCAAGACAATCGCGACTATTGCACGATACTGAATCCATAATATTTTCTCATTCAACACCGGGATGCGGTCTGCAATGAACGTCACCATAGTCGACATGCTGACCAAAAAGGTCAAGGTATACTCGATAAACGTGATGGCCGCATTGACCTTGACAGCCCAACCTCCAAATCCTTCTTCGCTCAAACCGGAACCGCCAGAGCCGTCTGTTACCCAGCGCATCACCAGCCGGTACATGGCCGACACCACTGCAATGGTCAAAACCACCATCCAAACCGAAGCCCCAAAAGTGACCTGCGCCACTCCAGCGACAACGATCAATTTGAGAAATGGACCAAATACGTACAAAGGCGAGGTGGCGGGGTCGCCGCCGCCGGCGAGCGCGCCTTCTAAAGAATTAGATAATTTATGCGAAACGTGAGCCACTAGATTCCCTTTCCAAACGTAATCCGAACGAGTCGGAACCAAGAACTTTCACCACGAAGGGCATAAAGGAACACAGAGGGGTGATGGTTGAGAAGTAATTGATGACTTGTCATTGCGAGCGCAGCTTGCTGAGCGAAGCAATCTCGCACTTGACAAGGATGAGATTGCTTCAGCGGTAGAGCTGCTTGGCAATGACATAAAAAGGGGGAAAACCTTCGTGCCCCTTAGTGCCCTGTGTGGTTAGGGTTTCTTGTTATTGCGCAGTACACCTGCCCCTGGTGTCTAGCAGGCTGTCAGAGAAGTCAAACGGTCTGTTATAGGACACAGATAAACACAGATAAACACGGATTTTTAAGCCGAAATTAATAAAAAAATCTGTGGAAATCCTGAAAATCTGTGTCCCATTATTCTTTCTCCGACAAGCTGCTAGGGATACCCTTCGGTATTGCACCATGCCAGCACGACGCGCCGTGCCGGTATGGTACACTGTGCCGGTACGGCGTGCAAGAATTTCAGGTAGTGGTAAAAAAGTAAGTGCCGGGCTATTTCAAAGATGCTCCCAGTGGCGTCCCCGCCGCCGTCCCACAGGGATGCTTCGCGAAGGACGGCGGCTGATGCTCTACCGGCAGGTGCGGCTCCATGCCTGACGCAGGTTCACTCTCTTGGGTTGGATGTGGCTGAATTACCTCGGAAGGAACCTCACGCCTTATCTGCGAGTGGATGTGGAAAGGGATATCAATGGTCACAATGTCTTTATAATCGCGCAGACGAGCACGCAGATTATGTGCGTTCCGGTTATGCAAGAATTGCGTGATCAGGGTGGGGGTAATGAATTCGGGAATTACTACCGTGACAAGTTGGTCGGGGAACTCCACATTATTAACTTGCTCGATGTACTGCACGATCCGCTTCAGCACATCCCGGTAGTCATATTCGACACATATCAGTTTCATCTCCCCGGTAAGCCCTGGGAAGCGGTTCCATCGCTGGATCAGACGTTTCTCCATGGTCTCACCTGTGATCACGCACACAACGCGCACATCAGTGGATAGTTGCCTGGCATATTGCAGTGCTCGCAAAGTGCCCTTGTGAACATCACTGATGGGAAGAACAACGACATTAGCGACGTCGATCAGTTCAGAACCTTCCAGCTCTCTCGTACTCAATGATTTTGCGACATCATCGTAGTGCCGGTTAATGCTCAAGAATACTTGGACTAGCAGGGGAATAGCGATCACAATCACCCAGGCGCCATCCATAAACTTGGTGACTATGAGAACGATTAAAACAATGAAAGTGGTTGCAGCACCAAACGCGTTGATTGCTTGCTTCAAGCGCCAATTTTTCTCGTAGTGAATTTCTGTTGCCAAAGTTTTTAATGTCTCTCCAGGTTTGAGGGCAGAGACCTTGCCCATCAGGCGCACCATGCCCGACTGTGAGAGAGTGAAGCTCAACATCACACCCAGGGCATACAAGGGCAACATGGCAATCTCGTCGGCCTGGAAGATAATTATGATAATGGAGGCTGCTACTGCCAGAGATATAATGCCTCCAGTGTAAACTAAGCGATCTCCGCGATTAGTCATCCAGCGCGGCATAAAGCCATCTTTGGCCAGGAAGGAACTTAGTCGGGGGAAATCCTGATAGCCGGTGTTGGCAGCCAGGGTCAGGATCATCATGGTAAAGAATTGCACCCAATAATAGAGAAAACCGCCTCCAGTGATAATGCGGGTCATCTGAGATAAAATGCTATCGGATTCGTTTGGCACTAGTTTCAAGTGAGTGCCTAAAAAAGAGATACCAATGAAAAGGGTTATCGCCATGACCGCCATCGCTAACATCGTTTGGGCGGCATTTTTTGCCTCAGGGGGCTGGAAAGCCTGCACCCCGTTGCTGATGGCCTCGATTCCGGTCAACGAGGTACAGCCGGCAGCAAAGGCCCTCAGCAATAACCAGGCATAGACAACTCCATGCAAAGATTGCTGCGCTTCTATATGTGGAGAAACAATAACCAAAGGGGCCGCGCCAAATAATCCAAAATAACGAAATAGACCAAGACCGATCATAATGAGCACACCGCCCACGAAGGCATAAGTAGGCAAGGCGAATACTGACCCGCTTTCGCGCACGCCGCGCAGGTTCATCCAGGTTATAAAGACAATAATTCCCACTGCCAGCGCCACTCGGAATCCGTATACTTCTGGAAAAGCCGAAGTAATCGCCCGTACCCCAGCTGAAACAGAGACCGATACCGTCAGGACATAATCGACCAGCAAAGCGCCAGCGGCCATCAGAGAAGGCAGAGTCCCCAGATTATCTTTGGCTACAGTATAAGCCCCGCCACCACCCGGGTAGTGCAGGATGGTCTGGATATAGCTGAAGACCACAATCGCGATTAATAGCGCAATACCCAAGGCAATGGGCATTGTCATTGCCAGCGCTCCGCTGCCCAGGATAATAAGGATGCTCATGATAGCTTCAGTAGCATAAGCATTGCTGCTAATGGGGTCTGAGGCAAAGATAGCCAGACCGCGTATTTTATCCAGGCGTTCGTGAGCCTCCATGCTGGTTGGAATGGGGCGACCGATCAGCTTGAGTTTGACGTTGTTGATATCCATGCGTTTGTCTAACTCCTACAAATAGTGAAACCACCTACTGGTACCACTACCATAGATAGTGGCTTCAAATCTTAGTAAACTTGGATTCGACTAGCAAGTGCGGGTGTCACCTCTGAACAAAACCACGGCAATTCCCAAAGAGCCATGAATCCAAAGCCGCAGGCCAAGAGCATCTAGCGAGCGACCGCCTATTATGCCTACAAAATGTCAAACTGGCAAGCACAATCCAAACAGCCGATTTTCAAAATCGACCTGCTAAGGAACGGGGATTTAATAACTAAATCATTTCCGAATTTAGGTGTAGTGCCGGTTGAGTAGGCTCGGAGGGACGGAGAGCCGTACACTTGCACCTGCGGCAAGTGCAGGTGTCGAAACCAAGCGGGGCGTGAAAATGAGCTAATTTGCCGTAATCCGCTGGGTTTCGACACTTGTACCTGCGTCAAGTGCAGGTGCGCAGTGCCTGCATAGGTATACGCTACGGCACGAAAAGCGTGTGCCTTCGCTACCCTTCGACAGGCTCAGGACAGGCTCAACCGGCGCTCGCGTTAGGATACAAACGCGCAAGTTATTTAATTCTCATTCCTAAACTACCCCTGAATAAAGAAACTTTTGGTATACTGGAACAGTGGTAACCTTTCAGCCCCCCCTGCCCCCCAATCCTGGGGGGAGCAACATGGGCTTTCCCCAGGGTTGGGTTGAGCACGAGGCTCCCCCAACTTTGGGAGGATGACTCCCCCAGAATTGGGGGCCGGGGGGCTGAAAGGTTACGAACAGTGAAACTCACTTAACCAGGAAAGGAGAAGATATGTCGAAAAAAAAGGTGGTAAAGAAGAAAGAGCAGGCCCCCGTTGAGAGTATTGTCGTCACCACAGGTGGGGATGAAAACCCCAAACCCAAAGATGAAGAACAGCCCAAAAAGCAGCGCACTAAGATAACCACCAAGGCCTATCATAGAGAGTTGGCCCAACTCCAAGTAGAATTGGTCAAGCTTCAAGAGTGGCTCAAAGCCAAAGGGTTGAAAGTGGTCGTCGTTTTCGAGGGGCGCGATGCAGCCGGCAAGGGAGGCGTGATCACGCGCATCACCCAACGGCTGAGTCCCCGCGTTGCCCGGGTGGCAGCACTGCCTGTACCGACAGAACGTGAGAAAACCCAGTGGTACTTCCAGCGTTACGCCGCTCACCTGCCCGCGGCGGGTGAAATGGTACTCTTCGACCGCAGTTGGTACAACCGGGCCGGCGTCGAGCGCGTTATGGGCTTCTGCACCAACGAAGAATATCGAGAATTCCTGCGCTCCTGCCCGGAGTTCGAACGCATGCTCGTCCGGTCAGGGATCATCTTGATCAAGTACTGGTTCTCGGTGAGCGACGAAGAACAGGAACGCCGCTTCCAGGCGCGCATTCACGACCCTGTGCGGCGTTGGAAGCTTAGCCCAATGGACCTGGAATCTCGCACCCGCTGGATAGAATACTCCAAAGCCAAAGACGAGATGTTCAAATACACCGACATCAAGCAAGCCCCCTGGTACGTGGTCAATGCCGACATCAAAAAACACGCCCGGCTGAATTGCATTGCCCACCTATTGAGTATGATTCCCTACGAAGACCTGACTCCCCTGCCCCTCGAACTGCCCGATCTCGGGAGCAGAGAGGGCTATATCCGCCCGCCGATGAGTGACCAGACCTTCATCCCCGAAATCTATCCCCGACTGGAAGATCTGTAGAGGGCAGAGGGTAGAGGGTAGAGGGTATAGGGCAGAGGGTAGAGGGCAGAGGGTAGAGGGTAGAGGGTAGAGGGTAGATGGCGTGTTACCGCCAGGATATAACGAGACCACAGGACTGCTTGACCACAAGACTACAAGACTACAAGACTACAAGACTACAAGACTAATTGACTACAAAACTACAGGACTAACCAACTATGACCAACTACCTTTGGTGGCAAACCGGCGTCATCTATCAAATCTACCCTCGCAGCTACAAAGATACCACCGGCAACGGCATTGGCGATCTGCGCGGGGTCATCGAAAAGCTCGACTATCTCAGCGAAATTCTGGGGGTTGATGCCATCTGGCTCTCGCCCATCTACCCCTCCCCCATGGCCGACTTCGGCTACGATGTGTCCGATTACTGCGATGTCCATCCCATGTTCGGCACGCTGTCCGACTTCGACGAATTGCTCGCCGAGGCTCACCAACGGGGGATCAAAATCATAATCGACTGGGTTCCCAACCATAGTTCAGACCAACACCCCTGGTTCATCGAATCGCGCAGCAGCCGTGATAACCCCAAACGGGATTGGTATATCTGGCGCGACCCGACCCCCCTTGGTCCCCCCAACAACTGGGGCAGTTTCTTCGGCGGCCCTGCCTGGACCTTCGATGCAAAAACTGGGCAATATTATATGCACCAATTCGTGTCAGGTCAGCCGGAACTCAACTGGCGCAATCCAGAGGTACAGACCGCCATGTTCGACACCCTGCGATTCTGGCTCGACCGCGGGGTAGATGGCTTCCGCATGGACGTGATCGGCCTGATAATCAAAGATGAGCAACTGCGGGATAACCCTCCCAACCCCGACGCTCTCGACGACCTGCCGGAAAACGATCTCTTTAGCCGCCTGCTGCAAGTCTACAATATGGATCAGGACGAAGTCCACGCTGTGATGAAAGATATCCGCCAGCTATTCGACGAATATAACGACCGGGTTGCAATTGGAGAACTGTTTGGCCCGCTGGATCGCTGGGTAAAATATTATGGCGAAGGCGGCGACGAACTTCACCTGCCCTTCAACTTCCGCCTGATGTTCTTACCCTGGAAAGCCGCCGCAATGCGCCAATCGGTACACGAGATGGAAGCAGCCCTGCCAGAATTCGCCTGGCCCAATTATGTGCTGGGCAATCACGATTTCGCCCGTCTGGTCAACCGCTACGGCGGACAGGCGCAGGCCCGAGTCGCCGCCATGCTGCTGCTGACCTTGCGCGGTACGCCGACCCTGTACTACGGCGATGAGTTAGGCCTGGAAAATGGCCTCATCCCGCCGGAGAAGGTGCAGGATCCGCAAGGCCTCAACCTGGGGATCGAGCGCACACGTGACGTGTGCCGCACGCCCATGCAGTGGGATGACAGCCCGCAGGCCGGATTCTCTGATGCCGAACCGTGGCTGCCCGTTGCGGCAGATTTCGCCACCTGCAACGTGGCTGCCATGTGGAGAGACCCAGCGTCGATGCTCAACCTCTACCGGGGTTTGCTGGCCCTCCGCAAGTCCAGCCCGGCGCTCCAATGGGGAAGTTACGCCCCGGTTGACTGCGTCCCCGAGAATTGCTTCGTCTATCTGCGCGCGGCCGAGGGGCAGGGCGTGCTGGTCGCTCTCAATTTTTCCGCAGAGGAACAAGTGCTCGATCTTTCCAACCTGGGGAGCGGACGCATTGCCCATTCCACTCACCTCGACCGAGAGGGGGCAGCAGATTTGAGTAATTTATCTCTGCGCGCCAACGAGGGGTTACTAATTGATTTGGACGCGTGAGCAAAAGCGCAGGTTCGTAGTAGCGAACGAGAGTTCGCCTCTGACACTCGCGTGTTCCAATACAAACCATTCCCGAGATTCACAATGTCAAAACACAACTTCGATGCCGTTATCTTCGATTTAGACGGCGTTATTACAAATACTGCTTCAGTCCACAGCGCGGCGTGGAAGCAGATGTTCGATGAATTCTTGAGGGCTTACACAGAGAACAACGGCCTCCCTTTTCGCGAATTCACCCACGCCGAAGATTACCTGCCTTATGTGGACGGCAAGCCGCGCTACCAGGGAGTAGCCTCCTTTTTGGAGTCTCGGGGCATCGACCTGCCCTTCGGGGATCCCAGCGATCCTCTCGCAAGGGAGTCGGCTTGCGGCCTCGGTAACCGAAAAAACCAGCTATTCAATGATTTGATCAAAGGGGGCAATGTCGAAGTTTATTCGAGCACCGTCGAGTTCATCCATGAGTTGCGCGCCGCGGGGATTCGGGTTGGGGTGGCTTCTTCCAGCAAAAATGCCGAAACCGTTTTAGCCGCCGTAGGGTTATTAGATTTGATCGAAACCCGCGTCGATGGCGTGGTCTCGGCGGAACTCGGCCTGAAGGGGAAACCAGAACCCGATATTTTCACCACCGCCTGCGATAACCTGGGTATATATTATGACCGCGCCGTGATCGTCGAAGATGCCATCTCCGGCGTGCAGGCCGGGAGGAATGGCAAGTTCGGGCTGGTGCTGGGAATTGCACGGGAAGACAACGCCAGGGAACTGAAACTCAACGGCGCAGACATCGTCGTGGCAGATATGGCTGAAATCAGCTTGGATGATATCGATGTCTGGTTCACCGGCGGACTTATCGAAGACCAGTGGTCGCTCAGCTACCATGATTACACTCCCACAAAAGAGGGCTTGCGGGAATCGCTTTGCGCGGTGGGGAACGGCTATTTTGGGACCCGGGGTGCGCTGGAAGAGGCCGCCGCCAACGGCACGAATTATCCCGGCACATACATTGCAGGAGTCTACAACCGCCTGGAATCCGAGGTGGCGGGGCGCACGGTGGTCAACGAAGATTTGGTCAACTGCCCCAATTGGCTGCCGGTCACATTCAAAATCGGGGATGGAGAGTGGTTCGATCCCAACGAGGTGGAAATTCTGCATATCACCTGGCGGTTGGATTTCTGCACCGGAGTGCTCCACCGCAGTATGGTAGTCAGGGATGCAGCCGGGCACGAAACCCGTGTCGAGTCGCAGCGTTTCGCCAGCATGGATGATCCCCATTTGGCGGCATTGCGCTATAGCATCATCCCCCTGAATTATGACAAAACCATCACCGTTCGTTCAGCACTGGACGGCGACATTATCAACGCGGGGGTCAAACGCTACCGCCAGCTCAACTCGAAACACCTGGAGCCGGTTACCGAAGGCGGACAAGGCGCGGCAAGCTATGTGCTGGTGCAAACCAACCAATCCGCTATCCAGATTGCGGAGGCTGCCAGACTGAGAATTTCGGTGGGTGGTCAGCAATCTAACCCCCAAATTTCTCTAGCCGAATCTCCCGGGGCCATTTACTCGATTTTAGAGCTAGACGCATGCCGGGGCATCCCCATCTGCGTCGAGAAAATGGTGTCGATTTACACTTCCAAAGATACGGGGGTCGCTGATCCGTTGCACGCCGCGCAAGAGGCCTTGAATCATGCCGGCGGTTTCGATGATGTGTGGCAGCCCAGTGCGGCGGCCTGGGCGGATATCTGGGAAAAAGTGGATATCCAAATCGAGGGGGATCGACTGGCGCAAAAACTGCTCCGGCTGCATCTGTATCATTTGATGGTAACAGCCTCGCCTCACAACGCCGGTATCGACGCTGGTATCCCCGCCCGAGGGCTGCACGGCGAAGCCTACCGCGGGCATATTTTCTGGGACGAATTGTATGTCTTGCCGCTTTACGATATGCACTTCCCAGGGGCAGCCAAATCCATCCTGCAATACCGCTATCGAAGGTTGGATCAAGCCAGGGCTTATGCCCAAGAACACGGCTACAAGGGAGCCATGTTCCCCTGGCAGAGTGGCAGCGACGGACGGGAAGACACCCAGGTACTCCACTTGAACCCGTTGTCCGGAGAATGGGGGGTTGACCACAGCTCCCTCCAACGCCATATCTCGTTGGCTGTGGCTCTCAATATCTGGCAGTATTTCTGGATAACCAATGATGGCGCATTTATGGAAACCTGCGGCGCTGAGATGTTCATAGAAATCTGCCGCTTCTGGGGCAGCAAGGCGGTGTACAACCCGGACACCGGACGCTACGAGATAGACAAAGTCATGGGGCCGGATGAGTACCACGAGAAATATCCCGATTCGGAAGCGGGGGGGCTGAAAGATAACAGCTACACAAATATCATGGCCGTGTGGATGTTCGGCAAAGCCTTCGATATTCTCGCTGCTCTGAATGAAAATGTCAGAGATGCGCTGACTGATAAGATCCGCCTGACGGAAGAAGAACTGGCACTTTGGAAAGACATCATCATAAAAATAAATATCCCCATTTCCGATGAGGGCATCCTGGAGCAGTACGCTGGCTTCTTCGATTTGAAAGAATTGGATTGGGACGGATACAGAACTAAATACGGGAACATTGCCCGCCTGGATCGCATTCTGAAAGCGGAGGGCAAATCCCCAGACGAGTATCAGGCAGCCAAACAAGCTGATGTGCTGATGGCATTCTATAACCTGGGTTCAGACGAAGTGAGCAGGCTCCTGACCGAGGCTGGCTACAGTCCACCACAAGACCTCTTACAGGTCAATTTCGACTACTATTTAAAGAGAACCTCCCACGGCTCCACTCTGAGCAGACTGGTGCATTCGTATTTAGCCAATCTCATCGGAGACAAAGAACTCAGTTGGCAGTTGTACATGGATGCCCTGACCAGCGATTACACAGACATCCAGGGCGGCACCACCAAAGAGGGCATCCACGCCGGTGTGATGGGTGGAACAGTGATGGCAGCCCTGAGGTCTTCCGCGGGATTGGATCTGACGGGAGGGCAAGTCGAAATTGCTCCCAGTTTGCCAGTCGGCTGGCGCAAGATGAGCTTCAATGTCCACTTCAAAGGAGCAGAGTATAGGTTTGTGATTGGGCCAACAGGCGCAGAGGCAGGATAGCCCGGATTTACGAGTACGAGTTTAGGCTGCTGGCGACATAGAACGCGGATGACACGGATCAAACGGATTGACGCGGATTTTATTTTTTAAAGAATCCGCGTCAATCCGCTTGATCCGCGTAACACCTGCACTTGGATGCAGGTACAAGTGTCCGCGTTCTATCGAAACAATTTTCAGCAGCCCCCTGAACGATTACATTTGCGGAATGTACCGATAAGTATCCACCCACAACAATAAAATTATGGCAGCATACAAACCATCTGACCGCGATCTAACCAGCGGCAGTTTACATCGCAACATCTGGTATCTAGCCATTCCAATGATCCTGGAAACCGGGATACAGAACGTGTCCCAATTGCTGGATACTTACTGGGTCGGGCAATTAGGATCAGCAGCCCTCGCAGCGGTGACAGTCAGTATCACCATCCGTTGGGTGCTCAATAGCCTGGCTAACGGCTTGGGCATTGGCGGGATGGCTGTAGTAGCACGGCGAGTCGGCGAGAAAGACCAAGAGGCAGCGGCTCACGCTCTCTGGCAGACTATTCTGCTGGGGATATTCGTATCGCTTGTGCTGGCTATTGTGGGAATCTTACTGGCACGTCCATTGCTGACGATACTGGGTGCAGACGCGGAGGTACTGCCTCTGGGTCTCTCTTACCTCTACGTCATCATGGGCGGGCTGTTCACGCTGATCCTCGTCTTTGTGATCAACTCGATGCTGCGCGGTGCGGGTGAGGCCAAACTAGCAATGACGGTGTTGTTTCTGTCTACGGCGGTCACCGTGGTGCTGGAACCGGCAATCATCTTCGGGTGGGGGCCGCTGACGCCGCTGGGCGTGGCAGGTTCGGCCTGGGCCTTCGTCCTTGGGTTCGGGGCCGGACTGGTGTTGCAGATAGTGATCCTCCTGCGGGGAAAGGCGCGTATCCGCATCAACCTGCATGACTTGAAACCCGACTTTCCTCTGATGGTCCGCATAATCCGCATCGCTTTACCCAGCACAGCTCAAATGGTGCTGCGTTCTTCCTCGCGCTTGATCATCATGGGGCTGGTAGGGGTATACGGGACTTTCGCCATGGCAGGATACGGAGTGGCAAACCGGATGCTGCTGATCGTGCTCATTCCAGGTTTCGGGCTGGCCAATGCAGCCAGTACGCTGGTGGGGCAAAACCTGGGCGCCAACAAGCCTGAGCAAGCTGAACGCAATGCCTGGTGGGTCGGCGCTTATGCGGCCGGCTATATAGCCGTCTCGGCAGCGCTGCTCTTCATCTTCGCCCGCCCCCTGATCATTTTCTTTGACTCCACACCACAGGTAGTAGATATGGGTGTCGAGTGCATACGCATCGTTGCCCCGACGCTGGTCATCAGCGCGCTAGGAATCGTGTTGGGACGGGGCTTCGACGGTGCTGGCGACACAGTGCCAGCCATGGTGGTCAACCTGCTCACCCTGTGGGGTATAGAGGTGACCGTGTCTTACGGTCTCTCCCAATGGTTAGGATGGGGCATCACAGGTATCTGGTGGGGCCGGGCAATTGCAAACATAGCCAACGGATTGCTGTTCGCGGCCTGGTTTCGGCTAGGGCGCTGGAAGCGGGGCGTAGTCTGATGGGATGGTAGGGACTGGGGATTGGGGATTGGGGATTGGGGATTGGAGATTGGAGATTGGGGATTGGAGATTGGAGATTGGGGATTAGGGATTGGAGATTGGGGATTAGGGATGGGGGATTGGGGATTGGAGATTGGAGATTGGAGATTGGGGATTAGGGATTGGGGATTGG
>JBDRGC010000020.1:0-15596 GCA_043818215.1 Chloroflexota bacterium
CCCCAACCTTGGGGGGGGACATGCTCCCCGGCCCCAACTTTGGCGGGATGACTCCCCCAGTATTGGGGGCTAGGGGGCGTGGTGCGTGAAGCGTCCCGGAACGCCCCCCTAACCCCCCAACCTTGGGGGGGAACATGCTCCCCGGCCCCAACTTTGGCGGGATGACTCCCCCAGTATTGGGGGCTAGGGGGCGTGGTGCGTGAAACGTCCCGGAACGCCCCCCTAACCCCCCAACCTTGGGGGGGAACATGCTCCCCGGCCCCAACTTTGGTGGGATGACTCCCCCAGTATTGGGGGCTAGGGGGCGTGGTGCGTGAAACGTCCCGGAACGCCCCCCTAACCCCCCAATGTAGTTGCTCAAATTCTTGGTGGTCAAGCGGCGATAGAACTGCATTATTATGCCCTTTGGGTATGCACTTGAAAAGTGCATCATTTGAATTATGCAGGGGGGAATGAAATGATAAATGGTAAATGGTGAATGGTAAATTGTAAATGAGGTGCAGACAGCGCAGCCAGCGCAGCCAGCATTTACCATTTATAATTCACCATTTACCATTTACAATTTGGTTTTGTTTGTGCGGAATTCATAAGACGCACAATATTCCCTTTCGGTGGCCGTGAGGCGCAAATTGCTGTGGATCAACACACTTTAGAAACCAATTTAGCCGGCTTGCCCCTGGGTCGGATTCGTTTTTATGATAATGTTGGCTCGACCAACGATATCGCCTCGGACTGGGCCGATGAGGGCGCTCCCGATCTCTCGTTGGTGCTGGCCAACGGGCAAACTGCGGGGCGTGGCCGGGCTGGGCGGAAATGGTTCACCCAACCGGGAGCGAGCCTGGCATTCAGCTTGATCTTGAGGCCTCCCATATCGAAAACCCCACCCCCGCATCCTTCCACGAAAAGTCCTGTAGACTATTCAAGTATCATCCCCAGGTTGTCAGGGTTGGGGGCGCTGGGTGTGAGCCGGGCACTACGAAAGCATTACTCGTTGCCAGCACAAATCAAGTGGCCCAACGATGTGCTGGTGAAACAGCGCAAACTGGCCGGGGTTTTGGCTGAGGCACACTGGACGGGCAATCAATTGTCGGCAGCGATACTGGGGATCGGCATCAATATTGCAGCCTCATCTGTGCCGCTGGACGATGTTTTGGCCTTCCCCGCTACCAGCGTAGAGAGCGCACTTGGCTGTTCCGTAGACCGGTTGTCGCTGCTGCGCTCCGTAATATCCGAGGTGATTTCCTGTCGCTCGCTTTTGGCCGCGCCTGAATTCATCCAGGCGTGGGAGGCGGATTTAGCCTTTCGGGGTGAGCAGGTGCAGATTGTCTCGTCGGGTGGGCAGGGTGAGGCAACTCATCTTGTACACGAGGGGTACATTGCGGGCTTGGATTCCGACGGCTCACTAAAATTGCGCCTACTTTCGGGGGAGGAGGCCACTGTGCGGCTTGGCGAAATCCGCCTCCGCCTGGTTGACAGTTCGCCAAAATAGGCTAAACTTACGAGGGGGCTGAGTGGCTGGGGAGGGGGGGGTCTGGGGGGCTGGGGAGCGGGGGGGCTGGGGAGCGGGGGGCATACCTGAGATGATACGAAAATAATACTATTATCTGATAGGAGGTTGACAATGCTAGATGACCTGCGTGAACAAGCCGGTAATATGGATTTCTTAACCGACGATGAAGAATCTTATGATTACAATGAGATACTAACGGCAAGACCGACGCTCTTTATGGGAATGACGCCGGTGCAGCGATTTGTCATTGCTGTATTATTAATGCTGATGACCTGCCTTTTGAGTATATTCTGCCTGCTGGTGACAGAAAAAATAGCCCTCCCTTTTTTTTAGACCGGCGACGGATGACCGGCGACCGCAGACCGATGACTGCTGACCACCGACCGCTATAACTTTCCCAGTGGTTGCTCAAAGTGTTAGTGGTTCATTGCATCCCCAAGGATGCGTACCCAACAACAAAACCGAATGGTAAATGGTAAATTATAAATGGTAAATGATTGTGGCACTGTCTGCACTTCATTTACAATTTACCATTCACCATTTACCATTTAAACTTTCATTCCTCCCTGCATAATTCATAGGACGCCCTTTGGGGGGCAAAAAAGCATTTATGGGAATAACTGCATCTCCCCTTACTTTTGAAGAGAATACTTTCTCCCCCAGAATTGGGGGCCGGGGGGCGTGTGCCAGGTGGCGGGTGCCGGGGTGCCAGGTGCCGGGGGCTGAACGGTTACGGCAAAAATGTTAGTGGTGAATTGCATCCCCAAGGATGCGTACCCAACAACAAAACCGAATTGTAAATGGTAAATTATAAATGGTAAATGATTGTGGCGCTGTCTGCACTTCATTTACAATTTACCATTCACCATTTACAATTTACCATTTCATTCCCCCCTGAATAATTCAAATGACGCCCTTTGGGCATATCATGCCCTTTGGGTATATCATGCCCTTTGGGTATATCATGCCCTTTGGGTATGTACTTTATAAAGTGCATTGCAGTTCTATCGACGTTTGACCACCAAGATTTTGAACAACTACCTTTACCATATATTCTCGGCGGTCGGCCGTCGGAGGTCGGCGGTCAGCCCTCGTTATTCATCTTCAACAGCGCCGACTCTGCGCAAGTCAGCGGCGGAAATACGAGCCAGAGCGGCGACAGTATCTCCCTCTTTCATGCCCATCACCTGTACTCCGCTGGTTGCCCGGCCAAACTGGGCAATGGTATCCGCTTGGGTCCGCAAAACGATTCCGTTTGCCGAGATCAAAGTGATCGAATCTTCGGTTGGCTGCACGACGCGGGCGACAGCAATCGTTCCAATTCGATGAATAGCCTGCTTGTCCAGAGTCAGGTTTCCCATCGTGGCGCGTCCCCTGGGGGTATACTCATCTAAAGGAGTACGCTTGCCATAACCTTTAGTTGTTACTACCAGCAAGTCTCCCCCTGGCTCCACTACCTCCATGCCGATGACTGTATCGTTTGCCCGCAGGCTGATGCCCCGCACCCCTGCGGCCGGGCGTCCCATCGAGCGGACTTCGCTCTCAGAGAAGCGCAGAGCCTGCCCGCGTTCGGTCACAATAAGAATCTCATCGTTGCCGCTAGTGAGACGCACCCAACCCAATTCGTCATCCTCGGCGAGGCCGATAGCGATCAATCCAGACGGACGCACCGAAGCAAACTCCGAGAGCGCCACGCGCTTGATACGTCCCCGGCGCGTTACCATTGTGCAGTATGCCGCGGCATCGAAATCGGGGACGGGAACGGCCGCGGTGATGGTCTCACCGGGGTCACTGGACAAAATATTGACAATAGGGATGCCCCGGGCCGTGCGTCCAGCATCAGGAATCTGATAGGTTTTTTCGGAGTAAACTTTACCGCGGTCAGAGAAGAACAGGATGGTGTCCAGGGTGCGGGCGGGGATAAGCATCAAGATTTCATCTTCGTCGCGGGTGGTGTGTCCTTTCACTCCGCGGCCTCCCCGCCGCTGGGCACGGTATGTTTTAGCAAAGACGCGCTTGATATAACCGCGATCGGTGATGCTGATCAGTACAGCCTCGTCCGCCACCAGGTCTTCATCGCTGAGATCGCCGCTGGCTCCGGCGGCAATCCGGGTGCGGCGTTCATCACCAAATTTCTCGGCAATATCTTGCAAATCTTCTTTGATCATCACCAGTAATTTTTTAGGGTGGGCCAGCAGATCTTCAAGGGAGGCCATACGATCTGCCAACTCCTGGTGCTCATCCTCTATTTTCTGCTGCTCTAAAGCAGCCAGACGGCGCAATTGCATATCGAGGATAGCTTGAGCTTGTGTATCGCTGAGGTCAAAGCTGGCTATAAGCCGCTCTTTGGCAATGTCTGCATTTGGCGATTGGCGGATGGTTCGAATGACCTCATCCAGATTCGCCAGCGCGATGAGCAAGCCTTTTAGAATATGGGCGCGGGCGCGGGCCTTTTCCAATTCGAATTGAGTGCGCCGGGTGAGCACGTCCAGGCGATGCTCGATGTAGAGGTACAGGGCACGTTTAATCGAGAGCAAGCGCGGTTCCCCGTTGACCAGAGCAAGCAACTGGACGCCAAAAGTGGATTGCAGAAGCGTGTATTTGTAAAGCTGATTGAGAACCTTGCGGGGCTGAGTCCCCCGTTTAAGTTCGATGACGATGCTCATACCGCTGCGGTCTGATTCATCCCGCAAATCAGAAATGGCGCCGATCTTGCCGCTGCGGGCCAGGCTGGCGATGCGCTCGATGAGAGTGGTCTTGTTGAGTTGGAAAGGAATCTCGGTGATCACAATGCGGTAGCGGTCCTGCTTCGTCTCCTCGATATGGGCCAGGCCCCGCAACACTATCCGGCCCCGCCCGGTGCTGTAGGCCTGACGTATGCCTTCACTTCCGACTATTATCCCTCCGGTGGGGAAGTCAGGGCCGGGGATGAATTTCAGCAGGTCCTCAATACTAACATCGTCCAAATTGTCGTAGTGTTCGATCATGTAAGTCAGGGCAGCTACCAACTCGCCCAGGTTGTGAGGCGGAATATTGGTCGCCATCCCTACCGCAATCCCAGATGAGCCATTCAACAGCAGATTGGGCAAACGGGAAGGTAACACCGATGGTTCTTGCAGCGAGCCATCGAAATTGTCCACGAAATCGACCGTATCTTTGCCAATATCGGTCAGCATTTCTTCGGCCATACGCCCCATCCGGGCTTCGGTGTAGCGCATGGCCGCGGGGGAATCGCCATCAATGGAGCCAAAGTTGCCCTGTCCATCCACCAGGGGATAGCGCAAAGAAAAATCTTGTGCCATACGAGCCATGGCATCGTAAACCGCGGTGTCCCCATGCGGGTGGTATTTGCCCAGCACCTCACCCACAATACGAGCTGATTTCTTGAAAGAGCCGGTAGCCCGAATGCCCATATCGTACATGGCGTAAAGGATGCGGCGATGAACGGGTTTCAGGCCATCACGCACATTTGGCAAAGCGCGCGCTACGATCACGCTCATAGCGTAATCGAGATAAGCGGAACGCATTTGATCGTCAATGTCTACAGATTGAATTTCACCGATTTCCATATAAAGTTGTCCTTTAATTTGGGCGACAAACATAAAAAAGGTGTATCCGCCATCTCGCGGACACACGCTCAATTATACCTCGGAAAATAGAGGGTAGAGGGCAGAGGGCAGAGGGCAGAGGGCAGAGGGCAGAGGACAGAGGACAGAGGACAGAGGACAGAGGGCAGAGGACAGAGGACAGAGGACAGAGGACAGAGGACAGAGGGCAGAGGACAGAGGACAGAGGACAGAGGACAGAGGGCAGAGGACAGAGGACAGAGGACAGAGGGCAGAGGGCAGACTGCCCTCTACCCTCTAACCTCTAACCTCTGCCCTCTACCCTCTGCCCTCTACCCTCTGCCCTCTGTCCTCTGTCCTCTGTCCTCTGCCCTCTGCCCTCTGCCCTCTGCAAAGTCTCGTCACTTTTCTGGCCAGTCGTGCTACAATTTGGGCCAATGAAGCAGCCATATTTCACCCCCAAAACCATCCAGCAAAAATCGACAGATATGCTAAACAAGATGGCACGTTTCCGGCCTCGGCGCAGCTTCGCGCTTGTGCCTCGCCATTCAGCGCTGATCATTTTGGATATGCAGAAATATTTTTTGGATGCCTCGTCTCACGCGTATGTATCTAACGCACAGGCGATTATCCCCGGCATCCGCGCATTGATCGAAGTTTACTCTGAGTATCACTTGCCGATCATCTTCACTCAACACGTGAACACGATCCATGATGCAGGCATGTTGGCAAAGTGGTGGCGGGACTTGATCACCGAGAAAGATCCGCTCAGCGAGATCACAGACGAACTCGATACCTCCACCGGCACGCGGCTGCGAAAGAGTCAGTACGATGCTTTCTACCACACCAAATTGGAGGATTTGCTGAGGGGCCGGCATGTAACCCAGGTGGTGATCTGCGGCGTGATGACACACCTGTGCTGCGAGACCACCGCCCGCTCCGCCTTCGTCCACGGCTTCGAAGTGTTCTTCACCATCGACGGTACGGCCACCTACAATGAAGATTTCCATTTGGCGACCCTGACAAATCTCTCCCATGGGTTCGCCGTGCCGGTTTTGGTGGAGGAAGTCTTGGCTGTGTTTCAGGGCGATGATGCAGACTAACCTTGTGACCATCATCGGGGCCGGGCCAGCGGGTTTAGCAGCCGCTATCCAACTGCGGCGTTTTGGGATCACACCCCTGGTGCTGGAAGGCGATGAGATTGGGGGGCTGCTGCGTAGCGCCAATTTGGTAGAGAATTACCCCGGGTTTCCAGGCGGGATTTCAGGGTTGGATCTGATCCGTTTGTTCGAGCGGCAGGCCAGAGACATCTCCGTCCGGGTGGATTTCGACCTTGTACTAAACCTGGATTTCGAGGGTAGCACGTTCCTGGTCGAAACCGAGAACGCGGTGTATCATTCGCAGATTGTTGTAGTTGCATCTGGCACTAAGCCCCGGCAGTTCACGGATTTCGAGATTCCCGCCGAGGCCAGGGATAAAGTATTCTACGAGGTGTACCCATTGCTAAATGTTTCTGGCAAGCGGGTCGCCATCGTTGGCGCGGGCGATGCGGCTTTTGACTATGCTTTGAATCTCGCTAAACGTAATGATGTGGTGATCCTCAATCGCGGGGAGACTCTCAAGTGCCTCCCACTCCTCTGGAAACGGAGTCAGCTTGCATGTCGGATCGAATACTTCCACAACACGGAGATCTCCAAAATCGAGATCACGCCCCACGGTCGCCTCGTCCTCGAATGTGTCAGCCCGGCAGGCAGCTCCCATTTCGATGTCCACTACCTGATCGGCGCGCTTGGCCGCCTCCCGCAAATGGATTTTTTATCTGCGCAGCTTCGCGAGCGAGCATCTGAATTGGAAGAAAGGGGACTGCTTTATTTTATTGGTGATGTGAAAAACGGAATTTTTCGCCAGACTTCGATTGCTGTTGGAGATGGCATCCGGGCAGCCATGCAAATCTACATGCAAGCCAAGGAGAATAATTTATGAAGGTACTCGCTTCAGCCGGAAGAGAGGATATTGCACTCGTTTATGTGGCCGAATTCGAGGGAGGAAAGCTGCTTGAGTTCGTGGAGGCTGTGCAGCCACCCAAGCCCCGTGAAGAAAAGTGGGTTATGTTAGTGTCTACGCTGTACGGCTGCCCGGTGGGGTGCGCAATGTGTGATGCGGGCGGTTATTATCACGGCAAGGTATCGAAAGATGAGATGTTCGCACAGATTGATTTCGTAGTCCGCAAGCGATACCCGGATGGGGTGATTCCTGCGAAGCAGTTCAAAATTCAGTTTGCCCGTATGGGAGAGCCGGCTTTCAATATGGCCGTATTGGATGTGATCGCTGAGATGCCGGAACGGTATTATGTTCCCGGGTTCATGCCCTCGCTTTCTACAATTGCGCCCGCGGGGACGGAGAGATTCTTCGAGAGGCTGCTGGAGATCAAACGCAGCAAATACGCCGGCGGCAAATTCCAATTTCAGTTTTCTGTTCACACCACGGATGAAAATTTACGGGACGAAATGATCCCGGTTAAGAAGTGGGATTTCGCCAAAATGTCAGCCTACGGGGAGCGGTTCTACGAAGCGGGTGACCGTAAGATCACGTTGAATTTTGCCCTGGCAGAGGGGATGCCCGTAGACCCCGATGTCTTGCTGCAGTACTTCTCCCCCGAGAAATTCCTGATAAAAATTACTCCCCTCAACCCCACTTATCAGGCTGTTGAGCACGGTCTGACTTCTTATATCGATCCGCATAAAAACGGGAACGAGTACGAAATCATTCAAGCTCTGCGGGCCGCGGGGTATCAAGTCATCCTCAGCATTGGCGATGTCGAGGAGAATCATATCGGCAGTAATTGCGGGCAATACGTCCGCAAGCATCTCGAATCCATGGGCGGCAGCCTCGACGGTGGGTACACGTATCGGGTGCGGGAAATTGGGTAAGTACTCAGCTAACGTTGAAATAGACCGCGGACACTTGTACCTGCGGCAAGTGCAGGTGAGTGCAGGTGTGACGCGGATCAAGCAGATTGACACGGATTTTATTTTTTAAAGAATCCGCGGTGATCCGCTTAATCCGTGTCTTCCGCGTTCTATCGAAGCAACTTTCAGTAGCCGTCTGACATTTACGCCAAATCTAAGATCATCAGGCGAGATCATCCCACAAATCCGAGTTGAGCTTGTATAATATACCCATGACTAAACTAGACCCCTCCCTCACCCCCTTCTTCAACCCTCGCGGTGTCGTCATCATCGGCGCATCCACAGACCCTACCAAGCTGGGATATGGCCTGGCCCGCACCCTGACTCAGAGCGGCTACCAGGGCGCGGTGCATTTCGTCAACCCCAAGGGCGGCACGCTCCTGGGGCATCCGGTGTACGCTGCGGTTGCCGATGTCCCCGACCCGGTGGATTTGGCGAGTGTGCTGATCCCCTCTCGCTTTGTGCCCAATGCCTTGCGAGATTGCGGCCAGCGCGGCATTCAAGCTGCCATCATCGGTGCCGGCGGATTCCGCGAAATTGGGTTGGAAGGTGCTACCCTGGAAGAAGAATGCCTGCGGATTGCCCAAGAATACGGCATCCGGCTGCTCGGCCCGAACTGCGTCGGCTTGCTCGATACCCACCTGCCCCTCGACACCACCTTCCTACCTCCTCCTGGCCCCACCCCCGGCGACGTGGCCTTCATCTCTCATTCGGGAGCCATCTGCGCGGCGGTCATCGACTGGGCGCGCGGCCAGGGCTACGGTATCTCCCGGCTGGTCAGCCTCGGCAACCAGGCCGATGTCAGCGAAACCGATATGCTGGCCCCCGTGGCCGATGATCCTTTCACCAATGTATTAGCACTCTATTTGGAGGGCGTTAAAGATGGCCGCCGGTTCGTCGAACGAGCTAGAGAAGTCACCCGCAGGAAACCAATTATCGCTCTCAAAGTAGGCCGATTCGAGGCCGGTCAGCGGGCGGTTGCATCCCATACCGGCGCGCTGGCCGGGCAGGAGAGTGCCTACAATGCCGCCTTCCGCCGGGCGGGTGTGCTGCGTGCAATGACCAGCGAAGGTATGTTCGACCGTGCCCGTGCCCTGGCCTGGTGCCCGCTGCCCAAGGGACGCCGCGTGGCTGTGATCACCAACGCCGGCGGCCCCGGAGTCACCGCCGCAGATGCTCTCGAATCCCTGGGTTTGAAACTTGCTGATTTAAGTGGAGAAACCCGCGCGGATTTGCAGGCGATTCTGCCCCCTGCGGCCAGTTTGCACAACCCGGTGGATATGCTGGCCTCCGCCTCCCCGGGGCAATTTGCCGAGAGCTTGCGGATTGTGTTGGCCGATCCCAATGTCGATAGCGCTATGGTGATTTACCCCACCCCGCCGATGTTCACTTCCGGGGCGGTGGCCAAGGCCATGATTCCCGTGATCCACAATTCCGACAAACCCGTTGTCATCGCCGTGATGGGAGAACGCCTGATCCAGGAAGCGGTCGAGCACCTGCGGGCGGCGCGCATTCCCGAATACCGCTTCCCCGAGCGGGCGGCGGCGGCCCTCTCAGCTCTGGTGGATCGCTCGGAGTTGTTGAAATTTGCCAGGGCTGAACCGGTTTCGATGGATGACGTGAAACCTGATGTTGTTGGCGATATTTTGGATTCCCAGACCTCCGAGGTCTCGGAGACCTCGGAGGTCTTCCTCTCGAATGACGATGCCTGCACCATCCTCGAAGCCTACGGCATTCCTACCCTGAAAATGGAATTGGCTCACACTGCTGACCAGGCTACAGCCTGTGCCCGCCGAACGGGATTCCCCGTAGCCCTGAAAATTGCCTCCTCCGATATTCCCCACAAATCGGACGTTGGCGGGGTGTTGCTGGGCCTGGGGGATGCAGAGGCGGTGCGAGCTGGCTTCGCGGCGGTCACCCGGCTGGCGCGGGCAGCCCACCCTGAAGCCGAAATTGATGGCGTCCACGTTCAGCGCATGGTTGCCTCGGGGCAGGAAGTTATCGTCGGAGCGGTGCAGGATCCCCAATTCGGGGCGCTGGTGATGTTCGGCTCCGGCGGCACCGAAGTCGAGGGGCTGAAAGATGTAGCCTTTGCACTGGCTCCACTGACTCGCATCGAGGCCGAATATATGCTGGAGAATACCTGGGCGGGGAAAAAACTAAAAGGTTTCCGCAACCTGCCTCCCGCCGACCGCGAGGCAGTGTTGGATGTTTTGATCCGGCTGGCGCAACTGTCCGCGGACTTCCCCGCATTAACTGAAATCGAGATCAACCCGCTGCGGGTGCTGCCGGAGGGTCAGGGGGCGGTGGCTGTGGATGTACGCATACGGGTGAACTGAATCATATCGAGAATTGCAGAACAGGAAGAAGAATAAGCGATTGAATCTGCGAAGGCCACGAAGAATCATAAAAAATGATTTTTCGTGGCCTTTGTGGTTTTCTTCTTAGCCAGTAACTACTCAGCCATCATAGGAATAGAACGCGGATTTTGCGGATTGAGCGGATTTTCGTAGATCAAAAACATAAAAATCCGTGTAAATCCGTTGAATCCGTGTCATCCGCGTTCTATTTTTGTGCATTTGGTTATAGCCTGAGTAGTTACGACCCGTCTACAAGGTAAGCGCGCAATCGCAGCCAGGTCACACTTACCGCTATGGTTGATACCCCAATAATAATGGGCGAGTATGCACAGGCTGACGTAACACAGGATTCGAATTCACCCAGGCTTATACCATCCACGCAGCCACTTCC
Source organism: Chloroflexota bacterium (assembly GCA_043818215.1). GTDB lineage: Bacteria > Chloroflexota > Anaerolineae > Anaerolineales > UBA11858 > JBDRGC01. Next base: position 10,797 of record JBDRGC010000020.1, read on the forward strand.
TCCAGGGCAGCCATGTCAGTGGTGGCAGCTTCCCAGGCCCAGTAGTCTTGCTCGACTGTCCAGGAATGGGCTTCTGGGATATTACCGGCTATCCAAGCTCCTTCGAAGGCGGCAAAAATCATGCCATATTTGTGTTCGAAGGCAGCAATCTCTGCCTGTGCCTCTTCCAGGCGCAGGCGCGTCAAATCTTTGAGCGCCAGACTGAGAGCCACATCGGGACGGGATTCACCCGTGACACGGCGCAGAACATTATAGGCTGGTTTGGGGATTACCAAAGTATCCATATTTAGCATGACGAACCTCCACACCGAAATTATACCAACTTAAAGGCCATTTCCACCCAAATTACCAATTGCTCCACCCCCTTTTCTAGCGACTGGGTACAGAACTCCTTCGGGGTGTGCGCACCGCTGCCGCCAGCCGACCGGGATGCAGTGTTGGATGTTTTGATCCAGTTAGCGCAACTGTCCGCGGACTTCCCCGCATTGGCGGAAATCGAGATCAATCCGCTGCGGGTGCTGCCTGACGGTCAGGTGGCTGTGGATGTACGAATCAGAATTAGGTGAGATGAGGGCTTGGATTTGGAAGGTTGCTGGACTTACACCCCCCGGCACCGCCCGCTGGGGCAGGTGTACGGTGAAAGTGCAATTCGCGACATTCGCAAAAACACGTGATAAACCTATGGCGCTAATTTGTAAAGGTGTTCTTTGTTCAAAATGAACCCTGCCGATTCTCGATCTTCAATCATTCATATCTTGGACAGATAATCCGCCCTACGTTAGGGGGTTTCCCATCACCACCGGATTTCTTGGATACGTTTCAAATGTACAAATCTCTCTTTGAGTACGAAAGATACGCGCCGACCAGACAAACTGCGATGATCCCTACAGACAGCCATACAAAGGTCATATCAAATTTCGACTCATGCAGCAGCATCCCCGTATCGAAATACTTGAAGGGGGAGAAGTATTTGAGGAATTCCAGGTTTTCACTAAGCCCAGATATGATGGAGAGGAAATAGGTTCCCAGTAACAGGGATACCGCCATAGACCCGGCCCGTTTGTACTGTTTCATCGCACACCCCAGGAAAATGCCGACTGCCAGGAATACCAACTGCATGATGAACAAAGATAGCATACACAAGGCCAGGAAGTCATAGAATTCGCTGTCGGGGTTGTATTTTGCCGCGCTGGCGATGGAAACCCCCCAGGTGAGCAACAGCAATCCGATGCAATTGACCATCGCTGCCAGGGATTTGGCAGTCACCAGGCGGCTGCGGGTCACTGGCAGGGTGAGCGAAAACTCGACGGTTTTGTCGCGCTCTTCTTTTGAAATAATGTCGCTGCCCCACATGGCCGCAGCAATGGACAGCATCAGCGCAAAATAGGTAAACATCACCCCAAAAAAGCCGGCGACCGTCGTCAGGTTGAATGCACCGAAATTGAAAGCAGATAACAAGGCCGGGGGCATAGCGTCCAAAATAGCCAACATCTCAGGATTGCCCTCATAAGCCGAAAACTTCGCCATCCCTATCGATACAAATAAAATCACGATGCCGCTCCAGATGAGCAGCGATTTCAGGTTTGCCTTCAGTTCTCTTAAGAAGATATTCATCGTTTTGCCTCCTTACACCGCAGAGGGAATGTCTCGCCGGGTGTACAGTAGATAGCTGCCCACCAGGGAAATCACGATCGCCACGACGCTGATCCACACCAGGCGCATGTCGTAAGCGACATGTTGAACGATGTAGTTGGGGTCGAAATGCTTGAAGGGGGTGATCTTTTCCAATGTGCTGTCACCTAGCATGCCGCTGAAAGCGCTCAGTACGTACATCCCAAAGGCCAGCGCCATCGAATAGGGTGTCACGCTCCTCACCCGTTTCACTAACAACGAGATCAGCACACCAACCGTGAGGAAGAACAATTGAAAGATCACAATGCTGAGCAGTAGTAAGATCAGGGGTTTGACATCATATTCCCGGCCATCCCGGAAGATACTGATAAAGCCGAAACTACTGATCCAAATCACAATGTTTGTGGTGGTCAGGCTGGTGAACGCGGCCATATATTTGGTGGTCAATATCTGGGTGCGTCCTACCGGTTTGGCCAGCAGGAAATCAGCAGTCAGTTCTCTTTCCTCGATCGAGACCAATGAAATCCCATAGTTCGCGGCCTGGATCGCCAGACAGATCTGGACAAAAAGAAAGACAAGACCATAAAACCCAAGAACGGTTGACAAATCTATGCCACTCATTCCAAAAGCCGCCAGAAACTCAGGCGGGAAATTGGCCATCATTTCATTCAAGAGTTCTGCATCCTTTGCCAGGGAGGGGAACAACGAGAGATAGACAAAGATCAATGCCGTCACCGACAATGACCAGGTGATCACGGATTTCAAATTCATCTTGAATTCTTGTTTGAATATGTTTATGCTCATGGACATCACCTACTCGTAATAGTGAATGAAAATTTCTTCCAGGGTCGGCTCTTCAATCGTCAAATCGGAGATGTCCTGTTCGCTGATCAGCCGCGTGATCTTATTGATATCACCCTTGAAGAAGAAGCGGACCGCGCCATCATCTTTCTCCAGCTTGGTCACGCCATCGACATCAAAGCGCTTTTCATCGAGGCTCTGGGCCTCAACTCGGATTTTTTTATAATTATCGTGTTGCAGCGTTTTTATGTCTTGAATATTAATGATGCTGCCTTCTTTGATTATGGCCACCCGGTTGCACAACTTCTGCACTTCGCCCAGGATGTGGGATGAGAAGAAAATCGTCACCCCGCGTTCATTCTCCTCACGGATGAGATTAAAGAATTTTTGCTGCATCAGCGGGTCGAGGCCGCTAGTGGGTTCATCGAGAAACAGCAGTTTGGGCTGGTGCAAAAGCCCTTGCACGATCCCGACCTTCTTTTTGTTGCCGTAAGAAAGATCATCAATTCGGCGATTCAGGTCAAGTTCCATGATTCCGGCTAACTCATACATCCTCTCCGTGCAGTCTTTTTTATAAAAACTGGCCGAATATTTGAGCAGGTCGATGACTTTCATCCGCTCGTAGTAGAAAACTTCGGAGGGCAAATAGCCGATTTCCTGACGGAGTTCAGGCCCATACTTGATGCAGTCTTTGCCAAAGATTGTGGCGCTGCCTGAAGTGGGATATATCAGGGACAAAAACAACCGGATTGTGGTCGATTTACCGGCTCCGTTCGGGCCGATGAAACCAAAGATTTCGCCTTCATCCACGCTAAAGGAAACATCGACGATCCCCCTGGCTTTTCCATAATACTTGGTCAGATTATTGACTTCGATTACGTTCACAAACACACTCCTTTTTGTTGATTCTTCTTTGCATAAAGTGATCTTTGATCCATTGTTCGACCAGCAAAGTCTTGGGTGGTAAATATATTTTGTAACTACTCAGCTATGTCATTGCGAAGCGGCGTTTTTTCGCTGAATCAATCTCCGAGACCATGCTGGAGACTGCTGCGGGGGAAAAACGTCCCTCGCAGTGACATTTTTGGGGGAGGCTGAGTAGTTACTATATTTTTACATTTGTGACATTGGGTTATTCTTACCAATGCCATTCTTGAGAAAATCTAAAAATTTATCAATCGTTTCGAACATTTTATCATCATAGTCTTGGGCAATATATTCGGTATAGTAAGCTATGACAAGCGTGTTCATGGACGCAATCAGGTAAGCAAACATCTTGATATCGATATCTGGTCTCACCTCGCCTCTTGCGATTGACTTTTCTAAAAGCGTTTCGAAGAATTCATAAGCAGATGGCAAATTATCGGCCATCGCTTCCTTGTAAATGGAGGCGTCCATATTTTCCAGAATCTTCCGGCTGATTTCTGCATATTTAGGACGCTCATCTGCAAATCGAATCCCTGACAGGTACATTTCCCGAAGCAGCGTGAAAATATCATGTTGATCGGGATTGTACATCAAGGGCGAAATATAATTGAGCTTTTCTTCCGCGGCCGACTGCACCAGGTACAAGAACAAATCTTTTTTATCTTCGAAGTACTGATAAAAACTTCCCTTTGCAATGCCAGATTTTGCAACCATCCGGTTAATACTGGCCTGATTAAAGGAATATTCTGCAAATTCATCGAGCGCAACCTGGCAAATCAAGGTGCGCTTGTCCTCCGGCAGATTGAAAAAAGTGTCTTTTGGCATTACAAAAATCTCTTGAGTGACTCGATGGTCACATGACTACCGGGTCATATTTTACGTCCCAGAAAGGGTCATGTCAAGTTATATTTAGGTGGTCTTTTTTGATTCTGTAGCCCCCACCACATACTGCGAGGATGCACGCGGCTATCCCACAGGAACGCGCTACGAAGAAACCGGGTGACGAAGTACCCGCTTTTACCCACCTGATACATGATCCGACCGGTCATCGAGATCACCCAAAAGGGCACAGGCTGGAGCGAAATCGTCTGGCAAGTCTACATCCTGATTAGCTTGATCGTGCTTTTGGGTGTGGTGCTGGCGTTTTTTGCTAAGGAACGGGGATTAAATAACTTGCCCATTTCCAAATTTAGGTGTAGAGCCGGTTGAGTAGGCTCGGAGGTACGGAGAGCCGTATCGAAACCAAACGGGGCTTGAAAATGGACTAATTTGCTGTAATCCGCTGGGTTTCGATACGCTACGGTCCGAAAAGCGTGTGCCTCCGCTACTCAACCGGCGTTCGCGTTAGGATACAAATGCGCAAGTTATTTAATTCTCATTCCTAAACGCTTGCGGGAGAAGGAAAGTTAGTTAATTCCGGCTCTTTGGGATTTCGCGTGG
>JBDRGC010000021.1:0-6099 GCA_043818215.1 Chloroflexota bacterium
ATGACTTCTTGTAGGCTGTTACGGATAGACCCGATAAAGCAGAAACCCAGCCCCAAAGATTCGGCTGCCAGCCCGGCGGTTTGCATAGCGATAGACGCATCCACCGCGGCCAACAGGAAGTTTTCGACATGATCAGCTTCCTGTGTATAGCCCTGCAACTGACAGACCCGCTCGAGGCGGCTGAGGTCGGCACACCAGGTCAAAAAGGCGGGGGCTTGACCAATGTGGGCCTGGTTGCCGCATAATTCCTGCAAACGAGTGCGTTTCTCGACATCAGTCACAACGACAACACTGTACATCTGCAAGTTGGAGGATGTCGAAGTTCGCTGGGCTGCGGCCACGATGGTTTCGATCACCTCGCGGGAAACCGGGTCAGGCTTGTATTCACGCACAGACCCGTGCTTTTTGATCAACTCGATGGTGGGGGTAGTCATTGGAACGCTCCTTTGAAAAATGAATCTCTGAATAAACCGCGGAGTGCATCAGCATCAGCACTCACTATACCCGCAGGCATAACATTTGCGACAGCCCTCCTCGTTGACCACCGCGGCCTGCCCGCATTCGGGGCATAGATCTCCAATTTTGAAAAGAGATTTCTCTGCCAGCGGAACCAACACCACATCGCCATCAGGGTGATGTCCATTGCCCCGCTCAATGCCCGGAACAACAACCCGCTTGGATGAATCTTCCAAATACTCGTGCAACGCTTGAGAGACGCCATCTGGCAAAGAGCGCACCCGATTGGGACCAAACCCCAACGAGCGTCCCCCGCCAATGCCAGCCAACTGGCGTACGATTTCTTCCATGCGTTCCCGCGGCGAGACGGGCGACGCCAACCGCAAAATATAAGACAGCAAACGCCCAATCGACTCGGAGACCGCGGCCGTGTCCGATCCAGTCTTGGAAGTGCTGATAAATATCTCGAATGGCTGGCTACCACCATTCTCGTTGATAGTCACAAAGGCCTTGCCAAGCGGAGTGTCAACCCTATAAGTGCAGCCTCGTAAACGTCGCGGGCGCGGTTTCTTGGTATCGTGCCACATCTCCAGTTGTTCTCCCGCTAAATTTACATCCTGCGCTTTAGATTTCTCATTCTGTTGAGCCGCGGCCTTAGTCTCCAGTACCACGTTTTGACGTGATCCTGTCACGTACACAGTAGTGCCCTTGCAGCCCAACTCCCAGGCCAGCCGGTAGACCGTGGCAACGTCCTCCTCGGTAGCATTGGCCGGAAAATTGACCGTCTTCGACAGACTATTATCCACAAATGCCTGCAAAGCTGCCTGCATGAGCACATGTTCCTCAGCGCTTATGTCTTGAGAGACCACAAAAACTTCCCGAATATGTTCCGGTACACCTTCGACATTCTGGCAAGTGCCGCTCTCTAAAACCTGCTCGATAATTGCCTGCCGACCGACATCGTCTTGCCCTGCTTCCTCAAGTGCCTTCTCGAAAAGTGGGCTGGTATAGGCTAGTTGCATATCGCTCCCATTATCGTTGACGTGGCGGACATAAGCCAATGCGAAGACTGGCTCGCAGCCGTAGCCCTCGCACCCCGCCACGGTAGCTATAGTCCCGGTTGGGGCGACAGTGGTCTGAGCTGCATTGCGAATCCCATGCTGGGCGATCCCGTTTACAATGGATTCCCAATCCAATGGAGGTCGCCCCCAATCCTGGGTATATGGGATCAGAGACTGGGGAGGATTCCAGGTGAGCTGTTGAGGGTCGTAAATGCTGCCCGTGATGGCGGGGAACGGGCCGCGCGTTTGTGCTAACTCGATGCTGGTGCGCATGGCGTGATACCGCACGAACTCCATCACCTGCGAAGCAAACTCCTGTGACTCATCCGACCCGTAGCGGACTCCTGCGTGGTACATCAAATCGCCCAGGCCCATAATCCCCAAGCCAATCCGACGGGCGCGATAGGCCGCTTCTCTGATCAGCGGCACTGCCGGAACGTAGGCGTTGGCATCGATCACATCATCCAAAAAGATGGTGGCTAATGTCACGCTGGCCTGCAATTTCTCCCAGTCAACGGAGCCATCTGCTTTGGTGTGCTGGGCCAGGTTGACGGATCCCAGGCAGCAATTTTCGTAAGGGCCAAGCCACTGTTCTCCGCAAGGATTCGTCGCTTCCAAATCATAGAGATGCGGCATCGGGTTGCCGCGGTTGGCGGCATCCAGGAAGAGCACACCGGGTTCGCCGTTGTGGTGAGATTGCTTCACAATCTTATCGAATAGTTCACGGGCGCTAATGCGCTTATGCACCACTATGGGCATGCCTTCTTCTTCATCCTGTTCCAGAGTGCCACTAAACTCATTGTATTCAGGCGAATCCACATCAGGAAAACGCAATTCCCAATCGTCATCGTTTTCCACCGCCCTCATAAACGCATCGGTTATGCCAACCGAGATATTGAAATTAGTGATGGCGTTCTCACTGGTCTTGCAAGCGATAAACTCTTCGATATCCGGGTGATCTACGCGCAAGACAGCCATATTAGCTCCGCGCCTGGAGCCGCCCTGGGCGATCTCACCAAAGGCAATATCATAAACTCGCAAGAAACCCACCGGCCCAGTAGCTTGTCCAGCAGAAGATTTAACCAGGGTTCCTTTGGGGCGTAACCGGGAAAAGGAGAATCCATTGCCGCCCCCAGTTTGCTGGATCAGGGCTGCATCGCGCAGGGTTTGAAAGATGCCATCACCCCAACGGCCCATGTCATCGCTCAACGGGAGCACAAAACAGGCCGCCAACTGCCCCAGAGGGGTACCAGCCCCCGTGAACGTCGGTGAATTTGGAAAAAACTGTTTGGTGGTCAACAAATCATAAAATCGACTCGTTGTAGCAAGGATATCATCATTTCCCCATTGTGCTTCCACTTTCGCAACATGGTAGGCCACCCGCCAAAACGTCTCTTCGATGCTCTCTATCGTTTCTCTATCTGCCCCCCGCCGGACATAGCGGCGCATGAATACTTGGCGGGCATTCTCGCTCAACTCCACCTGGCGCGCATCTTCGGGTAGCGGCGGAGTGAATAATAAATTCCCATTTTTATGTTGCACTTTGTGTGCTTCGATATTTAGCACCATGAATACCTCTCCTGAATATCAGATGTAGAATTTGAGTTATGCAAACATCGCCCCCTGGACAAACCTAAATAATGCAGTAGCACAAGTGTCACGCACATCGTCCCGATGTTCCTGCGGATCACGTTTCACGGCGCATGTGCCATTCCCGGGTGACTTTTGCGCTACTGCCAAATAATGATAATCTGAGGCTAATTTTCTAACAGGCGGTCGATCTCACCGCGAATGGAGGCCAGGTCATCCAACCCCAGGTACACAATTGCGTAGCGAATGTAAGCCATATGATCCAAGTTTTTCAGACCTGCGATCACCATATCCCCCACAACCCGTGAAGATACTTCCGCTCGCCCCATAGCCTGGAGGGCGGCTTCAAGCTCGCCAACCAGACGATCAATATCAGCAGCCGAAACCGGTCGTTTGACGCACGCGATTTGAATGCCGCGGACGAGTTTTTCGCGGTCGAATTCTTCCCGGGTGCCATCCTGTTTAACTAGCAGCGGAATGGCAAAAATAGGACGCTCGTAGGTGCTGTAGCGCTGCGCACATTCCAGGCACTCGCGTCTGCGGCGCACACCACCACGCGCGTCATGCTGTGTATTGAGAACTCGTGAACGTTCACCTTGACAATAAGGACAGTACATAAAAACCCTCAAGAAAGACATACCCCCATATATGGGGGTATGTTGTATTGTATACCATACCAGTGGTGGTCAAAGAGACATATTTTAGCACGCTTGTACCATCAACGCAAGTGGCACAGAGTACTATTTACCTTAATTTTTTCTGATTTTTAAAAAGTTTTAATGAGGAGCCAAAAGATACCAGCTTTCCCCTTAAACGCCCAGCGCCCCGCCGGAAGGCAATGGCGGGGCGCCCCAGGTAAAAAGACACTCACAGACGCAACCGGGAGGAGGGCCGGCTGCATCCGCAATTCACAGTACTGCTCTCAGAATAGAGGGCAGAGGGTAGAGGGCAGAGGGTAGAGGGTAGAGGACAGAGGGTAGAGGGCAGAGGGTAGAGGGTAGAGGGTAGAGGGTAGAGGACAGAGGGTAGAGGGCAGAGAGCTGTTTTCGTAGTTGAGCAAAAGTTGGCAGGCTGGTTGTATCTCGTGAGGCGTGAAACGTGCGCCGGAACCCAAGTGTCACCCCTCACGCTCCACGCTCCACGCTCCACGCATCACGCATCACGCATTACGTATCACGCATCACGCTCCACGCCTCACGCCTCACGCTCCACGCTCCACGCTTCACGCTTCACGCATCACGCCTCATGCCCCACGCTTCACCACCGCCAATCAGCGTACCCGATCGCGCAGGAAAGTGGGGATATCCAGATCTTCCGTATTGAGGGAACGTGGCTGGAATACATCTACCGGTTCTGTCGAAGGCTCCTGCCTTACCGAGATATCGCGCCGCACCAGGGGACGCTCCATAATATTGCGAGGCATCCCTGTGCGCTCGAACCCGGTAGCGATCACCGTCACGCGGATCTCTTCACCCATATTGGGATCGATCACCGCACCGAAGATCAGGTTCACATCGGGGTGCGCGGTCTCTTTGATGATGGCCGCTGCCTGGTTGACCTCGAATAGGGTCAGATCCGGGCCGCCGGTGACATTGAACAGAATGCCGCGCGCTCCATCAATGGTGATGTCCAACAGCTTACTGGATATTGCCTGTTCGGCAGCTTCGCGAGCGCGTTCGTCGCCTGAAGCCCGGCCAACAGCCATCAAAGCCGCGCCGCCCTCCGACATAATGGTGCGCACGTCTGCAAAGTCCAGGTTGATCAGACCGGGGACGGTGATCAGCTCAGAAATACCCTGGATTCCCTGGCGCAGCACGTCATCGGCCACGCTGAAGGCCTCTTGCAGGCTGGCGCGCTTGTCCACTATCTGCAGCAAGCGGTCGTTGGGAATCACAATCAGAGTGTCGGCCTGATCTTTGAGTTCGCTAATTCCGACCTCGGCAGTTTTTAGCCGGCGAGCGCCCTCGAAGGTGAACGGGCGGGTCACTACACCAATGGTCAGCGCGCCACTCTCCCTGGCGATCTTTGAAATCACCGGAGATGCGCCTGTTCCCGTGCCACCGCCAATGCCCGCGGTGATAAATACCATATCCGAACCTTTGAGGACAGCGTAAAGCTCCTCTTCGGATTCCTCTGCAGCCTTGCGCCCAATCTCGGGATCACCACCCGACCCCAGGCCGCGGGTCAGCTTCTCGCCGATGCGTACTCGAGTCTGGGCTTTGGAAAGCATCAACGCCTGAGAATCGGTGTTGATTGCGACGAAGTCAACACCTTTCAGACCTTCATTGATCATACGGTCAACCGCGTTGCAGCCTCCGCCGCCCACGCCGATGACTTTAATACACGCAAATGATTCAGTTTGATTCATGGTTTGCATCTTGGGTTCCTCCTCGGAATAATCTAATATTGTATCCTCTCGATACCCAAAGGGCTTTATAGTATTTTGGGCATAAGACTTCCGAAGTCTCCGTAAAACCATCGGAGACTAACATCGCTCTTCAAGACTTCGGAAGTCTCCCCCACTCTTCGAGAAGACACCTTTTTTTGTCTAATTGTTTTCCTGGTGATGGTTAGATGGTAAGTGATGAGTAAATCACAAAATGCTATAGAAGCCATCCGCGGCAGCGGGGACGCCGCCGGGAGCATCTTCGAAATAGCCCGTCACTTACTTTTTTACCACTACCGTTTTCCTTTCTAAAAGTTATGGCTTCGAGAATTGCAGGATTGTACCAAACAACTCAAGATTTGTACGCGCTTCTTAAGATGTATGTCTAAAAACATCCCCGGCTTGTAGTGCGGGCTTCAGCGTGCTAAAGCCCGCACTACGAACCAAAATTATTTTCAACATTCTCTAAGGAAGCAATCGTCTTATCCAGTTTTTTACCTTCTCCCATGTATCTTCACCTCCTATTTTTATCGGTCGGCGAGGTTGATAGGACGTAGAAAGTTCACCCATTAATGTTGCCCAACGCAGCAATCCAACGCTGGTGGC
>JBDRGC010000022.1:0-23314 GCA_043818215.1 Chloroflexota bacterium
ACCGGATTGGAAATCCGGCTTACAAATTTCTAAAAGATATTCCCTGGCGAGCGGTGTTGTTTTTTATTGGCATATTAACCCCCTGGTTTGCATTTTCATGGCTTTATTTTGGTTCCCCATTTCCCGCCACATTGGCCGCCAAGCAGCATCAGGGATTGATGTCCATCAGCACATTATTCGCCCCTGGATTTTTACGCGTGGCAGGATGGTATCGCTTCGGCTGGCAATATTGGGTTGAAGCGGGTCTGGCCCTCATGGGAATGGTTTGGGCTGTTTGGCGCAAGCGGCGTTGGGTCACTTTTTTGGCCTGGCCTCTGCTCTATTTTGCCGCTTACACCTACCTGGGCGTAACCAGCTATTTTTGGTATTATGCCCCCCTGGTGCCAGGATTAGTCGTCGCGGTTGGATTGGGGGTATCAGGTATCAGGGATCAGGGACTAGGGACTAGGAATCAGGGATCAGGGACCAGGAATCAGGGACTAGGGACTAGGAATCAGGAACCAGGGAACAGGGATCAGGAATTGGGGAGCAGTCAGCGATCAGCGGTCAGCGGTCGGTGGTCAGCCATCCTCCGTCATCGGTCGCCGGTTGTCGGTCGGTGGTCATCCGTCATCCGTCATCCGTCATCGGTCTTAACCGGAGTTCTGCTCGCAGCTTTGGCAGTGGCACAAGTCAGCGCGCTGGCGCGGATGCGGCAATCCCCCGACGCCCGGCTCGGGATTTATCGCGCCGTTGGCGAGTGGCTGGATGCCAACACCCCCCCGGACGCCAGCGTGGGCGCGTTGGAGGTGGGCATTATCGGTTATTATTCCCATCGATCTATGGTAGACTTTGCCGGCTTGATCCAGCCAGAGGTGGCTACTCAAATAGGAACTGACACCACCTACGAAGACACTGCCGTTTGGGCTGTAAAACAATACCGGCCCGATTACCTGATTATACACGCCGAAACCTTTCCCCGGCTCGAGGATGGATACGTGACCCGGCATTGCCAGCCGGAGCGGAAATTTCTTAGCTCAACTCACAATTTCCCGACCGGCATTCTCGTTTATATTTGTGACAGATAAGGGTATAATCGCAATTTGGCACAGGTCAGCAGGCGGCCTATCTCGTGAAACGTGAGACGTGAAAACATGGGTTACACTTAACGCCTCTCGCCTCTCGCCTCTCGCCTCTCGCCTCTTGCCTCTCGCCTCTTGCCTCTTGCCTCTCGCCTCTCGCCTCTCGCCTCTCGCCTCTCGCCTCTTGCCTCTTGCCTCCTTCCTCCTACCCATGAACTTCACCCCCACCACCATCCCTGATGTAATTCTCATCAACCCCCAAGTATTTGGCGATGAGCGCGGATTTTTCTTGGAGACATACCAATCCCGCGAATTCGCCGCCGCAGGCATCCCTGAATCCTTTGTCCAAGATAATCACTCCGGTTCACAACAGGGAACCCTGCGGGGATTGCACTACCAGATTCGCCACACCCAGGGCAAGCTGGTGCGAGTTGTGGCCGGAGAGATATTTGATGCCGTGGTAGATATCCGCCACAGCTCGCCGACCTTTGGCCAGTGGGTGGGGGAGCATCTTTCGGCCGAGAACAAAATTCAATTGTGGGTACCGCCGGGATTCGCTCACGGTTTTTACGTCCTGAGCGACTGGGCCGAGGTGCTCTATAAAGCGACCGATTTCTACGCCCCAGAGTGGGAGCGCACGTTAATGTGGAACGACCCCATCATTGGCGTGAAGTGGCCGATTTTGCCTGACACAAAACCTTTGCTATCAGCCAAAGATATGCAAGGGAGAGTGTTGGGCGAAGCAGAGTTGTTTGAGTGAGATTGGAGATTGGAGATTGGAGATTGGAGATTAGAGATTATCCCCCTACGGGGACTCGGGACCAGGTACTGGGAACTGTGCAATCTCCAGTCCCCAGTACATAGTCAATGTCATTAAGATAAGACTTGGTAGTGCCGGTTGAGTAGCCCTGAGCCTCTTTCGAAGGGCGTATCGAAACCAAACGAGTCTGGCAAAGCGCATTTTTCACTGGAATCCGCTTGGTTTCGACACTTGCGCCGCACGCAGTGCAGGTGCGCAGTGCCTGCATAGGTATACGCTCCGGCACAAAAAGCGTGTGCCTCCGCTACTCAACCGGCGCTCGCGTTAGGATGCAAACGCTCAAGTTATTTAATTCTCATTCCTGAACGAGAGATTGGGAATTGTCCAATCTCCAATCTCCAATCTCCAATCTCCAATCCCCAATCCCCAATCTCCAAACACAGGAGTAACCACAAAATATGAAAAATATCCTCATCACCGGCGGTGCCGGCTTCATTGGCTCGAACTTTGTGCATTTTTTGCTGCGGGTGGAGTCGGAAGTGCAGATTGTCAATTTGGACGCGCTTACTTATGCCGGTAGCCTCGAAAATCTGCAAGGGCTGTCTGACCCCGAGCGGCACATTTTCGTCGCAGGCGATATCTGCGACCGCGCTCTGGTGGACGATTTGCTCAGACAGCATAAAATTGATACCATTATCCACTTTGCCGCCGAAACTCACGTAGACCGCTCGATTTTGGGGCCGGCACAATTCGTCCAGACCAATATCGTGGGCACTTTTACCCTTCTCGAAGCCGTGCGCCAGTATTGGCTTGACGAAGCCGCTTTCCCTGTGAATGAGATTCGCTTCCACCACGTTTCCACCGATGAAGTTTATGGTACACTCGCCCCCGACGAACCCGCCTGGACAGAAGAGATTCCCTACGCTCCCAATTCCCCCTACGCGGCCTCCAAGGCCGCCAGCGATCATTTGGTGCGATCTTATTTCCATACTTATGGGCTGCCCATCAGCATCACCAATTGCTCCAACAATTACGGGCCGCGGCAATTCCCGGAGAAGCTGATCCCGCTGATGATTCTGAATGCCGCACAGGGCAACCCTCTTCCAATTTACGGAGATGGGCGGCAAATCCGCGATTGGCTGTATGTGGAGGATCACTGCGAAGCTATCTGGATGGTGGTGCGCGGCTCACCCGCCGGGGAGATGTATAATATCGGGGGCAGCAACCAGCCCACAAATCTGGAAATCGTGCGCACCCTGTGCGGGATTCTGGACGCAGAGGCTCCCGATTCCCCGCATCGGCCCCACGAGTCCCTGATCCAATTCGTCACCGACCGGCCCGGGCATGATCGCCGCTACGCCATGGATAGCAGTAAAATCGGCCGTGATCTGGGTTGGGAGCCTCGTCAACATCTGGAAAGCGGGTTGAAGAAGACCGTCGAGTGGTATCTTGCCAACCCGGGTTGGATCGACATTGTGAGCCAGCAAACGGATTATCAGCAATGGCTCGACAAGAATTACGAAAGGCGAGGAGAAAAAGCATGAAAGGTATCATCCTGGCAGGTGGCAGCGGAACGCGCCTCTTTCCTCTGACCGTTGGAGTGAGCAAGCAGCTTTTGCCGGTTTACGACAAGCCGATGATCTATTACCCGCTCTCGATGCTGATGTTGGGCGGGATGCGCGAGATTTTGATAATCAGCACCCCCACCGCGTTGCCGGCTTTCAAGCGGTTGTTGGGCGACGGTCGCCAGTGGGGGCTGGATTTTTCTTATGTGGAGCAAGCCGAACCCCGCGGCCTGGCCGACGCGTTCATTGTGGGGCGCGATTTTGTGGGGGATGACTCCGTAGCTCTGATTTTGGGTGACAATATCTTTTATGGGCATGGACTTCCCCAACAGTTGCGTGCCGCGGCTCAGTTGACCGATGGCGCCCTGATCTTTGCCTACCCGGTGCGCGACCCGCAGCGCTACGGCGTTGTGGAGTTCGACGAAACCGGCAAAGCTCTAACCATCGAAGAGAAGCCCCAAGAGCCCCGTTCCCATTACGCCGTTCCGGGCTTGTATTTCTACGCTAATGATGTAGTGGAGATTGCCGCCAATTTGGAGCCTTCACCCCGCGGCGAATTGGAGATCACGGACATCAATCAGGCATATCTCGAGCGCGGCAAGCTCCGCGTGGATGTGTTTGGCCGCGGTGTAGCCTGGCTGGATGCCGGCACTCACCAGTCTCTTATGCAAGCGGCCAATTTTATACATGCCGTAGAAGAGCGCCAAGGAATGATGATCTCCTGCCCTGAAGAGATTGCTTACCGTATGGGACTTATTGACGCCGATAAGCTGCGTCATCTGGCCTCGGTGATGGATAACAACCAATATGGGCAATACTTGCTGCGTCTGGCAGCAGATGAAGACCTGCCGTTTCATGCGGGGTAGCTGGTTTAGACTCTCAGCGAAAGATTTCGACTCTGACTGTCATCGCGAGCCGACGCTTTCCGGCGAAGCGATCTCCTTCTCGCCAAGGATGAGATTGCTTCAGTGGTAGTGCTGCTTCGCAATGACATTAAAAAGTTTCTTTCTGATTGAGCATCGCCTATCGCGCTGTGAGTTTACTCGCACATTGCCCCCTTTGGGAAATGACAAATGAGTAAGCAGAATCAAAAACATCATCTTCACATCCATAGTTACTATGCGTATTTTATTGATTGGTAAAACCGGACAGCTTGGCTGGGAACTGCGGCGTACTCTGGCCCCGTTGGGCGAGGTGGTGGCGGTAGATTATCCCGAGATCAATCTGGCTGACGAAAAGAATGTGCGCGATTGGGTGCGGCGCACTCAGCCACAGGTGATTATCAACGCGGCGGCCTACACCGCAGTAGACAAAGCTGAAAGTGAACCCGAACTCGCCATGGCAATCAACGGCACAGCCCCCAGCGTGTTGGCGGAGGAAGCCAGGTCCCTGGGAGGTGCGCTACTGCATTATTCCACCGATTATGTTTTCGATGGCACCAAAGGCGAAGCCTATATCGAATCCGATGTCCCAAATCCACTCAGTGTGTACGGCTTGAGCAAATTGGCCGGGGATCAGAATGTGCAGCAAATCGACGGGGCGTATTTGATCTTCCGCACAGCCTGGGTTTACAGCCTGAGGCAGGGGGGCTTCGTCCAAAAAGTATTGGGGTGGGCGCGGGAAAATGAAACCCTGCGCATTGTGGGCGATCAGGTTGGCAGCCCGACGTGGGCGCGGATGCTGGCCGAGGTCACAGCGCAGGTTTTGGCGATGGGTGGTGCGAATCTTGCGGGTTGGGTTGCAGAGAGGCGGGGACTGTATCACCTCGGCGGGGAAGGGGCTGTCAGCCGCCTGGATTGGGCCAAAACCATCCTCGAGTATGACCCCCGGCCTGAAGAGCAAGTTGTGCGAGAGGTGCTTCCCGCCCTGAGCAGCGAGTTTCCCACGCCTGCCAAACGTCCGCTGCATTCACCGGTTGATTGCAAGCTTTTTGCCGATACATTTGGCATCTGCTTGCCCGATTGGGAAGTGTCGCTGCGTCTAGCAATGGGGGCAGCAATGTGATGATGAACGCGGATGAGATTAGAGCGAAAATCAGAACGGGTGAGTATTTTTTTTATCCGCCATGCTGCAAGTGAACGAACCTATGACGAGTTGGCTGTTTTCCAAGTTAAAGAAGCTATCTTGAATGGTGAGATTTTGGAGCAATATCCCGATACTGGCCGTGGTGAGAGTTGTCTGGTCATGGGTTTCTCAGGGTTGATTCCAATTCATGCTATCTGTGGTTGGGCACGCAATCATCAAGTTGTTATTGTCACTGTCTACATTCCTTCGCCCCCCAGGTTTATTGATCCCTGGACAAGAGGAGCATAACATGAGCGATATTGATAAATGTCCATTTTGTGGTCACACTGAATTTGAAGATCGGGAAGTCGAGTATTTATATTGCTTGCGAGGAAAGCATTTACTTGTCCCCAGAATGCCTTCCTTCGTATGTCTGAATTGTTTAATGGAATTCTACTCAGGTAGAGATTTGGAAGAAGTAGAGCGCCGCTTTTTTGCAATTCATGATAGTGGGGCGCCGGCAGACCGCTATGAAACTATGCCCATTGTAGATTATGCTTGAACGATTGCGAGCTTTGTTTGTCGAGAAATTCTTAGATCTGCCCTATCTGGGGAGCATTCTGACTGATATCCGGGATGCCCAGAATCTGGAGTTTGTGTAGTGACCATTGAATACGACTCAGCTGCTGTGCGCTCACCAGCCATCAACGAACTGATCGAGATATGGCGTTATCGTGACTTGTTGAAATTGTTGGTTTCCAATAGCATCAAAACTCGCTATAAACGTTCAGTCCTAGGGATTGTTTGGACGCTTCTAAACCCGCTGCTCAACACTTTAGTTTTGACTATCGCCCTTTCTCAGTTATTCCGTTTCGATGTCGCTAATTATCCGGTCTACATTTTGAGCGGATTGTTGGTTTGGAATTTCTTTTCACAAACGAGTATATTCGCAACGAATCAATTGGTGTGGGGCAGCAGCCTTATAAAACGAATTTATATCCCGCGGACAGTATTTGCCGTATCTGTAGCTGGCAACGGTTTGGTTAACTTCTTTTTATCGTTGATACCTCTTTTTGTGGTGATGTTGTTTATGAGGCAGCCTTTCACGTTAGCTCTATTGTGGCTACCCGTGCCGATTTTTTTGTTGGCGGTGTTTACATTAGGTCTAACCTTGTTTATATCAACACTGGCAGTCTTTTTTGTCGATGTGGTTGATATGTACGGCATCTTATTATCAGCCTGGTTTTATCTAACTCCCATTATTTATCCGCTTGAGATCGTCCCTGAGCGATTTGCTCCCTTTATTAGATTCAACCCTATAACCATAATGGTCGAGATGTTTCGCGCTCCGGTGTTTTTCGGCAATGCCCCATCTTTGTCGTTAATACTGCAAGCGACAGTCATAGCATTTGTGACCTTAATTGTAGGCTGGTTATTTTTTACACATAAATCCAATGAATTTGCTTACCGCATATAAAAAAGACGCTGACATAATCGAGTTGAACAAACCAGTCATCCAATTGGATGGGGTGGGGGTACAGTATCGAACACCGCAAGAGCGGATACCTTCATTGAAGGAGTACGCTATTCAATGGGTTAAAGGAAATCTTTCCTATAAAAGCTTATGGGCATTGAGAGATATTTCGCTGAAAATTCACCCCGGCGAAGTGCTAGGAATCATTGGGCCAAATGGAGCCGGTAAAAGCACTTTACTCAAGGTTGTGGCGCGCGTGCTTATCCCTACCGAAGGACGAGTGAGAATCCGAGGCCGCATCTCGCCGCTGTTGGAATTGGGGGCCGGCTTTGACCCAGAGTTGACCGGCCGAGAAAATATCTATTTAAATGGGACAACCTTGGGATTTGCAAAGCAAAGCATCGATAATCGCTTTGACCGTATAGTCGATTTCGCGGGGTTGAAAGATTTTATCAATGCCCCTGTGCGGACATATTCCACCGGAATGGTAGCCCGGCTTGGCTTCTCGGTCGCAACCGATGTGCGCCCGGAGATATTGATCGTTGATGAGATTCTAGGGGTAGGCGATGCTGAATTTCAAACCAAGTCCTTCGAACGCATTCAGAGCTTTCAGGCTGCCGGGACGACCATTTTATTGGTTACGCATGATTTAGGAAGAGTGACCGAGATGTGTTCGCGAGTTGTTTGGCTGGATCATGGCGAGCTGGTGATGAAAGGGGATGCCGATTCGGTGACAGCGCACTATCTTGGGCGCATTTCTCAGGCGGAGGAAGAACATCTCACTGAAGTCCAACAAACGGCTGCGGCTACAGATGACGCTGATCGCTGGGGAAGTCGCCGCATCGAAATCACTGGCGTGCGTTTGACTGATGCGAATAATGGCCCTCGCTCTGTCTTCCACACAGGAGAGCGTTTGCAGATTCACATAGAGTATCTGGCACACGAAGCTATTTCATCGCCAATATTTGGTGTTGCTATTTTCCATAACGACGGTCTGCATATAACCGGTCCGAATACGCGTTTTGCCGAACAAAAATTACCTACACTCAAAGGCCGCGGCACAGTGGTGTACACGATTCCGTCCTTGCCTTTGCTGGATGGGAAATACCATATCACGGTGGCTGTTACCGATTGGAATGATACTGAGATTTTCGATTATCACAATCGCCTGTATCCATTTCGGGTGGATAATTACGATGCACAAAATATACAAGAACGATATGGCCTGATGGCGATTGGCGGGGACTGGCATTTTTTGGGAGAAGATTTTGACTGAAATGCGTCTGGTAGTTTATACAACAGTTCCTTGGGAACATGCGCTTGCGATGTTGCGGTATCGTGCGCCTGCTGACGCGTTGGGTTGGGATGTGTTTCCAGGAAAAGATGGTGCGAATGATGTACACCCGGAACGCGTGGCAGATGCGGATGTAGTGCTTATTCAACGGGATTTCCCCCGCTTTTTCGAATCTTATCTGGATGTAATGGAACAGGCGCGTCGCCTGGGCCGGTTACTCGTGTATGATCTGGACGATTTGCTTCTAGCTTTGCCCGTTGAACACCCCAATCGCCAAGATTATTTTGATTCCCTGGGCGGTATGTTGCACGCTATGCTAGAGGCAGATGTCCTTGTTCTTTCTACGCCGCTGTTAGCAGATATATTCCGTCCTTTGAATCCTCGGGGGCGGGTATGGCCTACCGCGTTGCCGGAAGCTTACTGGCAGGTGCGCCTTCCACAGGAACGCGCAGCTGACGCTCCCCTTGTGATTGGATACATGGGGGGCAGCACCCATTTGCCCGACGTGGAAATGATTGTTCCGTTGTTGGCGCGCCTGCTAGATGATTACCCGCAGATGGAATTGCATTTTTGGGGTGCTGCGCCCCCCGATAGTTTGCGCATTTGCTCACGGGTGCGGCACTGCCTCCCAGAAAAAAATTCTTATGCTGGATTTGTATCATCTTTTGAACAGGCAATTGCGGATGTGTGGATCGCTCCGCTGCGCCCGACTCTTTTCAATCGTTGTAAGAGTTCTATCAAGTTCTGGGAATATAGCGCGATTGGCGGTGTGGGAGTGTATAGCCGCCTGGAGCCTTATCAGGGAGTTGTGCGCGATGGAGAAAATGGTTTGCTGGCAGCATCGTTGGATGAATGGGATACAGCTTTGCGCCGCTTGGTGAACGATTCAGCTTTGCGCTTGCGTCTAGCGTGTAATGCCCAGGCTACTTTACAGGATAGCGGTTGGCTGCGGCAACATCTGGACGCTTGGGAAGCCATCTTGCGCGCCCCCCAGCCCGTTACCACCGCAATGAATGTTACCCAACAAACCCTGGCGCGTTTGTCTGAGCAGGTGCAGCATCGTTCGGATGGACATCATCTTGAAACGCTGGAACTCTTGGCAGCAGTGAGCGGCCGCGACGCACAAATTGCTAATCGCGATGTTCAGCTTGCTAACCGCAACGCGCAGATTGCTGATCACGATGTTCAGCTTGCTGACCGCAACGCTCAAATACAAATTCTTACTCATCGCAGCAACCAGTTAGACGAGGTTTTTCAGAGTCGTTCATGGCGTGCATTACAACGCTTACAGAAATTGCGCCGTTTCGATTTTTCGCCGTTGCCGTCGTTTGAATCATTCATGTTGCCGTATGCAACACATCAACCTTCTTCTTCCTCCGAAGACCCACCTGTATCTACGTAACTGGCATTATTTAGCATTGAAGCGTTCAAATAAAGCTTGATTTATGCCTGAAACTATCTTTATCTGACGTACCGAGGGGATGCGATCGTTGTTAGTTGCTTTTGCGCTTGGCCCCAGCTTGGCCCCACATGGTAGCCGGAGAAGGCAATGGATGCAACGGTTGCTGGGAAAGAAAGAAACGTAGCGCGTGGTTACACAATCTATTTCGAGAGAGTGAATTTATGAACCTTTATGATATCCTTGCCTGCCCTATTTGTAAAACCGGTGTTGAACTAGTGGATTCCCATTTGTCGTGTATCGAATGTAAACGCGAATATCCTATTGTGAATGGTGTTCCCATTATGATGCTGGATTGGAATGAGACAGATGTTCAGCATGAGCGGGAATTAATTGTAAGAGATGAATATAACCCCTGGATAGAACGGATGATTATGCAATCTTTGACTGACAACCAGGTTGTGGTAGATGCTGGCAGTGGGAATATGCTCCTGGACGATCCGTGTGTCATACGTATGGATGTTAAGTTGACACCCCACGTGGATGTAGTTGGAGATTTGCACGCTTTTCCTTTCAAGTCGTCCAGTGTGGACTTTGTCTTTGCATTAGCCGTATTCGAACACTTGAGGCAGCCCTTTATTGCTGCTGAAGAAATCTATCGGGCGTTAAAACCAGGTGGTTATGTTTATGCGGAATGTAATTTTGTTTACGCTTATCATGGTTATCCGCATCATTACTTTAATGCTTCAATCCAGGGTTTGCAACAATTATTCGCGCAATTCAAAGAATTGAGAGTAGGGGTTGCTCCCTATCAAATGCCTTCATTTACACTTGAAAATGTCTTGGGAACCTATCAAGCCTTTTTTAAGGCCTCTAACCTTACGGAACTTATGTTTGTGTGGATGTTGAATAGCTTGCTACAATTCCCACTACGGCATTACGATAGCAAATTCACCAGCGATACAGCCTTTAGAATCGCTGCAGGGGATTATTTTATGGGTAGCAAACAACCAAATGGAAATGACACAATCATTCCCCCGGTTATTCTCGATATTTATTCCCGTGTTCCAGAGTTACAGACCAGGTATCCTGATCCTGTCAATCTGGTCTCTCCGGACAACTTGATGACCTGGGCAAAAACAGAAGGGACCGAGTTGTACCCCGATATAGCTAAATACTTTTCTGAGTTGCAGCCATTTATCAAGTATACCAACCCAGCACGCTCAAGCGAGCGTAAGATACAGTATCGGCCTGATATCCTTCATCCAGATAGTCAGCAACACATTGGAGGAGGAGATGGTGACGCGCATCCTTTGATCAAAGTATTTTGTATGTTATTTGAGAAGTTGATCGCAAAAATAAAAACTGAAGGACTACTTGGTTTTATCAAGAGAACGTTGATTTATCTGCGACGAGATAAGTAAAAATGAATGTGAAGCTGGCTTGTTGGAACGTCAGCCTGCACAGCCGTTGACCCCGCCCGAAAGTGAGCTGATCCATACACTGGGATTGTTGGTTTCGGTAGTTATTGTGGGGTATAACAGCCATGAGTGGCTGGATGATTGTACTTCATCTTTACTTGCTCAAATACACCAACCCATTGAAATTATCTTGATCGACAATGGCTCATAAGACGAGACGCTCCCCTGGGTGCATACCCATTACCCAGATGTCCTTCCTCATCGAATCGAGTCGGCAATTTCATTATCAGCCGCTATCAACGCGGGGGTGCGGATGGCCTCAGGGGAATACTTTCTGATTTTGAACCCGGAATGGAGTTATCGGTCTCGCCTGCTTGGTTATAAAGTGTGGGCTGCTCCCCAAGCGATAGTTTATCATGCTTTTGGGGCGCGCATTCCTAGCAGCGAAGAAGGGGAACTATCGCCGTGTAATTTCTGACGAGCAAATCTTTGCTCCGCAGCGTAATATGCTAATGCCGTTCGTATGTCACTACCTGCCGTTGATGTGTGAGAAAAGGACACACCTCATGCCTGAATTCGACCCGCAAAACCGCTCTCCGCATTTGCTCATCGTTAGTCATGATGTGGTGGATAAGATGATGGCTGGCCCAGGGATGCGCTACCTGGAGATGGCGCGCGTTCTGAAAGATGAAATTGATGTTACCCTGGCTGTTCCCGCACAGACATCCTTAGATATTACTGGCCTGAACATCGTTGTCTACCAGGAAGCGCAGCCCGGTACATTGCAAGTGTTGGTGGAGAACAGTGATATAGTGTTGGTTTCCGGCTACATGGTGGAGAAATTTCCTTTTTTGGAAACCACGTCTACCCGTCTGGTAGTGGATTTATATGCCCCGTTCATCTTGGAAAATCTACATTATTATCTGGATGAGCCAATGAATTATCAACAGGCGGTGAATTCACAAGCTGTGGCCATTACCAATTGCTTGCTTAAAATTGGTGATTTCTTCATGTGTGGTAATTCGCGTCAACGCGATTTGTGGTTAGGAGCGCTGACCGCCAACGGGCGGGTTAATCCACTGACATTTGCCGATGACAGCCGATTGCAAAAGTTGATTGACGTGGTCGGGATTGGCTTTCCAGCGCGACAGCCGCGGCATGAACAAGCAATGATGCGTGATGCACACCCTTTGGTGCCTGGAGACGCTCGCATCGTGTTATGGGGCGGCGGCATCTGGAATTGGCTCGACCCCTTGACGCTAGTACAAGCCTGGCCCCAGGTGGTGGCGCGGCACCCCGAAGCACGGCTGGTGTTTTTGGGGACACGTCATCCCAACCCGGATGTACCGTATCATGAAATGGTAGATAAAACGATTGCGCTAGCTGAACAGATCGGCGAGAAAGATAAGACGATTATTTTCATCGAATGGTTGGCTTATATGGAGCGCGAGTCGCTATTGTTAGAAGCTGATGTGGGTGTGATGTTGCATCCTATTCACATAGAGACGCGGTATTCGGCGCGTACGCGGGTGCTGGATTATCTGTGGGCGCGCTTACCAGTGCTGATCACTGAGGGGGACGTAACCAGTGAGTGGGTTGCACGGTATGGCCTGGGGCGGGTTGTTCCGGAAGGCAACTCGGATAGTGTGGCCGCTGCATTGAACGAAATTTTAGATCAGCCCAAAGCAGCTTTCGCACAAGCTTTTGAACCGTTGATGCAGCGTTTTTCCTGGCCCGTTGTAGTGCAACCGTTGTTGCGTTACTGTCGTGAAGGGGAGTATGCGCCTGACCGCCTGAATCGCCGCTCCCCTGATGTAACAACATCTATCTCTTCACCACTTATCCGCAGTTGGTTGGCGCGCTCTGTTTACATAATGCGCACCGAAGGTATGCAAGCATTATTACAACGGGCTTGGCGTTATTTTCAGTGGCGCGTAGCAAGGTTGTAAAAAGCAAGTAGACAGTACGGTAATAATATGGACAGTTGAACCGTGTTTGTAAGGGAGAATGATTGATGCGAGGAATTTTACTTTCTATTCGTTATGCGCTCGTACCTGCTGGCAGTCGTCGTGAGAAGGTTTACCATACATTACGCGTGTTATTACTGGTGACACGTTTGTATGGCGTTGGCGTTATGGTGACTCAACTTAAAAGTACAATCCAAATGTATTGGCGACGTAGTATGAAAGGGGGATCATTTTCACAGGCCAACTACAATTATCAGGTTTGGATTGGTAAGAATGAGCCAACCAAGCGAGAGTTACAAAATCAGCATTGGCAGATTGATCAATTTGCATATCGACCGTTAATTAGTTTTATCACACCTGTGTATAATCCTGGTATAGATGTTTTGCGCGATACATTGAATGCCGTACTGGCGCAAACGTATCATAAGTGGGTATTTTGTCTGGCGAACGCTTCATCGAACCCTAAAATTGCGGCCTTGTTGGATGAATTCTCTGCCCACGATGAACGAATCCGAGTTGTACACTTGCCCGAAAACCTGGGAATCTCTGGGAATACCAATCAGGCTTTGAAGCTTGCAAACGGTGATTTTATTGCATTGCTTGACCATGACGACCTGGTATCGCCGGAAATGCTTTATCAGGTTGTTAATGTGTTGAACGAAAAGTCTGACTTGGATGTCGTTTATTTCGATGAGGATAAAATTTCGGAAGATGGATTGGAGCGGAGTGATCCCTGGTTCAAACCTTCACGTTGGTCGCCAGATTTATTGCTTTCAACCAATTATCTGATGCACTCAGTTATCCGCCGGCAGTTAGTGCTCGATTTAAATGGCTTTGATACAAAAATGGATGGCGCCCAAGATTGGGATTTGGCCTTGCGATTGATTGAGCGCACCCGTAAAATTCATCATATTCCAAAGGTGTTCTATCATTGGCGTAGGGTTGCGGGGTCAGCTGCACGCGATGCAAATGCCAAACCCTGGGCCTTTACGGCGCAAGAGCATTGTATTCGGACGCACTTACAGCGTTTGGGTATCGAGGGCGCTCAGGTTTCCTTTCCAAGACTTGGCACACTGCGTATTCTCTGGCCCACGCAAAATGTCCAAGTTGCAATCATCATCCCAACCAAAGATAATCTCGAAATTTTACAGGCTTGCCTTGACTCGATTTTCGAAAAAACCACTTACCTAAATTACGAAGTGATTTTAGTAGATAACCAAAGTGATGATCCAGATGTGGAGGTTTATTATCAGAAACTCGAGCAGCATCCTCGTGTTCGTTTGTTATATTATCCGCACCCTTACAATTACCACGCCATCAACAATTGGGCAGCGTATCAGGTTGATGCAGATGTACTGGTTTTTCTGAACAATGATACGGAGGTTATCGATCCAGCCTGGCTTGATGATTTGGTTGGATGGGCATTGCGCCCTGAAGTAGGCGTAGTTGGGGCGAAATTACTACGACCTAACGGTAAAATTCAACATGCGGGGATGATTGTCGGTCTGATGGGACACGCTAGTCATATTTTCGAAGATTGCGACGATCATGTGTATACACATTTTGGTTCTGTCGACTGGTATCGTGACTATCAAGCGGTGACGGGAGCGTGTATGGCTGTTCGTCGCAATATATTCGAAGAATTGCAAGGATTTGACGAGACTTATATTGTAGGCTATGGTGATATTGATTTCTGTTTGCGCTCCATTGATGCCGGGTATCGCGTGGTATATACGCCTTTTGCTGTTTTATTGCACTACGAAGGAGGCACGCGCGGCCTGACGCTGCCCCCTAGTGATGTTTTGCGGGCTTCAGTGAAAATGTTTCCTGCGATGGAACAAGGCGATGGATATTTCAATCCTAATTTATCTTATTCATCGCGACAGCCTGTGGTCAGGCATTTACAGGAAGAACCGCGTGGTGAGCGATTGGTACGCATTATGCGAGAATTTGGCTTGATTGGCGCAGGTATGGGGATGACCGAATGGCAGGATACTTTGCTATCTATTCCTTCACAAATTCTTAGTGTCGATGTGCCACGCAACTTAATCCGAGGACAATCCTTTTCCAGATTATTAATTGTCACGCACGAATTAACGCGCAGTGGCGCGCCGATTATTCTATGGATGTTAGCAAAATATCTTAAGCAGCACGGTCATGCTGTGCAGGTGATTTCTCCAACGGATGGCCCTTTGAAAGATGATTTTCTCCAACAAGATATTCCTGTCACGGTTGTGCCGCGTTTGTTAGAAGATGCGCGTGTTTCCATTCCGTTTTTGGACGACATACAGATGGTGCTCTGCAATACTATCCTTACCTGGCGGGTGGTTTACGCCGCGCGTGCCTTTGCTCGTCCATGTTTATGGTGGGTACACGAGTCCGATTTTGGTGTGAAGTTGGCAGCAAAAAATCGCTCCATTGGACGAGCCTTCGAAGCGGCTACCCAGGTTGTTTTCCCATCTAGAACTACAAAATTACAATACCAACAATTTTCTCGCTATAATAATCTCTCGGCTTTATTAACTGGCTTTGATGTTAATACCACAATTACAGTTGATGAGCCTTTGTTTGAACGTAATGACCATGACCTGCATTTAGTCTGTGTTGCTACTCTTGAACCTCGCAAGGGGCAAGACATTTTGCTCGATGCAATGGCTGATCTACCGGCAGATGTTGCGGCTCATACACATTGCTATCTCATTGGGCGTACTAATATTGATACCGTGTTTTCCTATAAAATTCGTTGGCGTTCATGGTGGATGAAAAATATTCATCTTATTGGCGAATTACCTAATGACCGCGTAAAACAATATTTGCGGCAGGCCTGTGTGTTTGTGTTGTCTTCGCGTGATGAAGCCCTGCCGCTGGCTCTCATTGAAGCTATGGCTTTAAGAAAACCAATCATTTCAACTGATGCCGGCGGCATTTCAGAAATTATCCGCTCGGGGCAAAATGGTTATGTAGTGGATGTCGAAGATTCACATGCTTTAGCTGAATGTATTACAACATTGTATCGTCAGCCAGAATTACTACACCACCTCGGTCAACAAGCCCAAAAAGACTATCAAGCTTTTCATACGATAGCTCATTTTGGTGAGCAGATGTTGCAATTGCTTCAAGATACCTACACTCACTCCATCAAAATTTAGATTTATTCGGCCAGCTATCACTCAATTACACATTCATCCCCAATGACAAAACGTAGAATTCCTGTCAGGAATCACAGTTTCCCTGTCGGTAAGTGTTCGAAAACAAGTTACTTGAAGGATTGCTAGTAGCAGATCGCACCGCCAAATTGTTTGGGATCTCCTTTCGATTATGTATGGTTGAATAGGCCTTGACCACCTAATTGTTCCGGTTACAATTAAGGTATTCGGCTCCCACTCTTTATAGCATTAATGAGCAATTGCTCAATATTTTTAGAGGGGGGTCACGAACGCGTTCCCCTCGATACTCGTTCATCACAAGGCTCCCCACGCGAAATCCCAGAACCCCCTCCAAGTTTTTGAGATGATACAGTAGGGACAAGTCAAAACCCTTGAATATGGAGACTGAAATGATTATCAAATTTAGATGGATTCTTCTTTGTTTGTTACTGGTTGTCGTTGTTATTCTGTATGCCGCGCCTATTTTCGCCCAACCTACATCTGTAGGCGTACCGTTCTCGCCAATACCTGAGGCGAAAGATTTTGCAACGCTTGTTCTTGGGGATCCTTGGGACATGAACGAATATTCCGATATATCGCAATATATGAACGAATCAGGTGAACGTGATGTCGTGCGTAATATCAATTTTTACAACGGTATTTTTTCGGCCACTTCGGCTGGACATGTTTTAGGGGATGAACAACAAAATGGCTGGTTTTTTACACTTTTTCCTGGTTATGAAACAGCCATTCATACTGGGCGAAGTGGCAGCAAAACCCCAATTGTCTCAAGCGATTATCGATGCTTTTATGCTGCTATGAAAGTTGACTCCCCAGCCGCAAATCAGTTTGGGCCTGATCAATTTAGAGTTTTCTGGTTTGGTGATGATCGTCTGAATACTGGTGGTGCTCCTTATGGCTTTACCACCGGCATCCCGCTTTATCCAGAATATGGTGCATCCACTCCATCTCCCATCTGGAAATTGTATAAAATCGATTTACTTACAACACTATCATACGAGGTACCATGGGATGGGCAGCCTGCCTGGCAGGGATTCCGTATAGACCCAACTATTAATGCTGGCATTAACTACGCCGTAGACTGGGTACGCCTTACCGATTGCACTCCACAAACCACAGAGGTTTACTTTACACCTGACGTTGGTATCTCGTCTATCTGGTTACGCCCTCAAGGAACAGAGAACTATATTCGTGTGGCAACGGATGTTGACGGCTCCGCGGGCTTTTATGAGCTGGATATTCAAGGTGTACAACCGGGCACATACCATGTTGGTTTTGGTGATCAATTTTCCTGTTGCGTTGATGAGAGTGTGGAAGTTCTCACCATTAACCAAACCCCAATTGCTGCCTTTCATAGTCCTACTTTTTACAGCGGTGAAGATTTTGCTACAATGGCTGGGGACGCATGGGATATGAATTCTCCCAATGATTACAGCGAGATTCGCTGCGCTCAATATGATCAAGAAGATGGCTTTCTCGGGATACGAACACCGCCTTACATTTTGCAACCGCCAGAATGTCTTGGTCAAGATGAACAGGCTGTAAGCGATCCATCTGTTTTTTTGAATACGCCTGTGCTAATCAACCCGGCTGAATACCGTTATTTTTCCTTCCGCATGTACGATGATAATCCCTGGCAATTGGTCCCCCAAGGTTCAATGGTTCGTTGGGTTTGGACGGTTCAAGGAGATAGTGGGCGTCCTGGTTACGAATGTGACTTGGTTAGTCATGATGTGCCCTTTGACGTTAATTGGAATACTTACACCTTAGATCTCTGGGACGCTTTTCAAGGGTCTGCTGAAGCCTGGTCAGGGATAGCGCAAGATGGTTCTGATGAATGTGATACCCTTCCCAAGAACTGGTGGGAAGGCTCCCCGGTACTCAAAGCGCGCTTTGACCCAAACGAGAACATCACCGATCACGAATTTTATAACAGAATCGATTGGATTCGCCTCACGAAAGAAATTTCGATCAAGCAGGGAACTTTGTTTGATTTGCGTATCGAAGTTAATAAAGCGATTAACGAACTTGTATTAAATTTTTACTATACCACCGACCCTAAGAACGATCCCACTCAGCATCCTCTGATGATTTACTATCCTCCAACGCCCAACCCTCCTCCAATAGCAAACCATTCCTTGTTTTTACCGGTGGTATTACGAAATTATTCGTCAGAAGAATTAGAGGGAGAAAAATTCATCTGGGATACATTTTACGTCGAACCTGGAACCTATTATATTTGCGTCCAAGCCGATGATGGTTACAATCAAGCCATTTATTGTAGTGAAGCGACTGTTAAAGTCTATAACCCTTGATGTCTTCCTCCGCTGTTTCCATCATCATCCCCAACTGGAACGGAGCCAACGTTCTCCCCCGCTGCCTGACCGCATTATCCGCCCAAACCTTCACCGACTACGAAGCCATAGTTGTGGATAACGCCTCCACCGATGGCTCTGTAGACAACCTGGAAGCGCAGTGGCCCAATGTGCAGGTTATCCGATTAGATCGCAATCTCGGCTTCGCCGCCGCCAACAACATCGGAGCGCATCATGCCCGCGGGCGTTGGCTGGCATTGCTCAACAACGATGCCTTCCCCGAACCAGGTTGGTTGGCCGCCCTCGTGCAGGCGACGCGCACACACCCCGAATTTACTTTCTTCGCATCTCGACTAATCCAAGCCGAGGCTCCAAACTTACTCGACGGAGCGGGAGACGTATACCATATCACCGGTCTGGCATGGCGGCGCTGCTACAATATTCCCGTTGACCAATGCGGAACCCAGATCGAAGAAGTTTTCAGCCCATGTGCTGCCGCCGCCTTATACCCGCGAGATGCCTTTTTGGAAGTCGGCGGTTTTGATGAAGACTTTGGCAGTTACCACGAAGACGTCGATATCGGCTTCCGCCTGCGCCTGCGTGGACACCACTGCCTGTATATCCCCGACGCAATTGTCCACCATATCGGTTCAGCCAGCACCGGCAAACAAAGTGATTTTTCGGTTTATTACGGGCACAGAAACCTGGTCTGGTCATACACCCAAAACATGCCCGGTTTTTTGTTTTGGGTGTATTTGCCTGCCCATCTATATGTAACCATAATTTTCCTGATACATTATTCTCTGCGCGGGCAGGCCAAAGCCATTTGGAAAGCCAAACTCCACGCCCTCACAGGGCTGCCCGCCGCTTTGCGCAAACGCCGGATCGTGCAATCGCATCGACAAGTACACCCAACTGAAATCTCGCGTGTCTTAGAGCATACCTGGCTTAAACCATACCTGTTGAACTTCCGGGCGCGCCTGCGGTGAAAATGAAGATGACCCAACCAACCCTCTCCATCTGCATCGTCACCTATCGAGCGCGGGCCTACCTCCAAAAATGCCTGCGCTCGATTTACGCTACCCCACCCCAGGCCAACTTCGAAATCATCGTAGTGGACAACAACTCCCAAGACGGCACGGTGGAAATGCTGCGGGACGAATTCCCACAAGTACGCCTGATTCAGAATCAGGGCAACGCAGGCTTCACCCGCCCCATGAATCAGGCTATGCGGGCTGCCACGGGCCGCTGCCTGCTGCAACTCAACCCCGACACCCTGCCCTATCCCCACGCCCTCGATTTGCTGGTAGGATTCATGGATGCCCACCCCGACGCCGGCATACTCGGCCCCAAAGTGTTGAACCCCGATGGCAGCCTGCAAGCCCCCTGCCGACGGGGAGATTCCCGCCCCTGGGCCGTCATCAGTTACTTCACCGGGCTGTCTTGG
Source organism: Chloroflexota bacterium (assembly GCA_043818215.1). Lineage (GTDB taxonomy): Bacteria > Chloroflexota > Anaerolineae > Anaerolineales > UBA11858 > JBDRGC01. The sequence goes on from JBDRGC010000022.1 coordinate 19,875, forward strand.
CTGTTCCCGGATAAAGCCTTTTTCAATGGCTACCTGTTGACCCATCTGGACGAAGATCAAACATATCCCGTGGATGGCGTCTCGGGTTCCTGTATGCTTATCCGCAGGGACGTCATCGCTCAGATTGGCTACTACGACGAGCGTTTCTTCGCTTACCAGGAAGACGCCGACTACTGCCTGCGGGCGCGTCAGGCTGACTGGAAAGTATATTACTACCCCCAGGCTCAAATCACCCACTACGGCGGGCAAGGCGGCTCCCGCGTTCAGCCCTACCGCTCGATCTGGGAGTGGCACCGCTCTTATTACCTGTATTACCGCAAACACTTCGCTGCTGATTACTTCTTCCTGTTCAATTGGTTTTATTACACCGCCATGTTGATAAAACTACTCCTGTCGCTTTCGAAGAACCTCCTCTCGAGCAACGCTTTTGCCGGGGCACGCAAACCAGGCTGAACGGGCACCTTCACAAATTGGGGGAGAGCGACTGACTTTTAATTCATCACCCCGCCGCAAGGAAATCTAAAACAAGGTGTTTTCCTATGAGTAGCCCGTTGAAAAGAGTTCAGAATAGCTCCCTGAAAGCCGATGAGATAAATTTCTCCCAAAACGGGTTGAAACGCCGCCGTTCGTTCGAACGAATTTTGGCCCTGGTTCTACTTGCCATCCTTTTGAGTTGCGTGAGTATCGTGGCTGTTGTGGAAATCCGGCCTTATTTCGGAGCACAGGTCGCCAACTATATGCGGAATCTTATAGGCCCCCAGGCTGTGGCCCAGATCGAAGCCGTCGTATTCCAGGTTCAGGACACAGTGAAACATTGGCAGTACCAATACGGCGTCAAACAGGCCGAAGCTCCTTGGGGGAGCAGTGCAATCCCACTGGAACCGACTCCCTTCACTCAAGTCTCTATCGGGGGAGCATCTCTTACCCCGGAACCCATAAAACTCACTCCAATTCCCTCTGCTGCTACCGAAACACCTGCCGCCATGGAGCAGTCAGAGACGACTCAGGATCAGTTCCCCGTAAAGGCAGCCAGCCCCACACCGACACCTACTCCTTATGTATGGCAGCTTTCCGCACTGATCCCGTTTGGCTCAATGGAGGGCGAAGGGGTCTGGCTGCCCTACCTGTACGACCGGGATGGTTATATGGTGGCTGCGCGCACATTTCTGCAGCCGGATCCAGAGCGTCCCTATGCGGTCGTGGCAGTTGTGGCGTTTGATTTGACCCGCACCCGACTGCACTTCGTTTTAGGATTTAACGAGCCTTCCCTGCCTGACGGACCTAAGGGTGACGGCTTGATCTCTAAAAAGGACCGGGAGGCGGGTGTTCTACTGGCCGCCTTCAACGGCGGATTCAGAGCGGCGAACGGCCAGTTTGGGGCCATGGCGGATGGCATCGTAGCCCTGCCGCCGAAGAGCGGAATGGCAACCGTTGGGATCTACCGCAGCGGAGAGGTTCGGATTGGAAGTTGGGGCGAAGAGATCAACGATACCCCGGATCTACAAGCATGGCGCCAGAACTGCCGCTTGATCATTCAGGCTGGGGAGATATCGCCCAGGGTACACAACAATTCGATCGTAGATTGGGGTGGTACGATCACTAACCAGATTGTCACCCGGCGTTCTGGCATGGGCCTCGATCAGGAAGCTAAGACCCTGTACTATTTCGCCGGTCCGAGCCTGAGTATGCCCGCCCTGGCAGATGCCATGCTGGCCGCCGGCGTGCAATCCGGGATGCTGCTGGATATCAATCATTTTTGGGTTCATTTTACAGCCATTCACGCCGAAGAGGGCCGGCTGATTGCGGAACCGCTGTTGCCAAAAGATATGATCGATCACATTGATCGCTATTTAGCCCCGTCTCCGGCTGATTTCTTTTACATCACGCTACTGGATAGCCACATACCATAATTCTTCATTCGCAGTACCGCAAAAGTCGCACATTATCTAACGGCAGACCCTTCGATTCAACTCAGGACAAGCCGCAGACGGCAGACCGCCGAAATCGGGCACTTGGAGATTGTTTTACATCCGCTGTACGTGCCTCCAGCGTTGCGTTCCCGCAGAGGAGAGGTCGGTAGTTGGTGGTCTGCCGTCACTTCAGAGCATCCCGTGTTAGTTTTGCGGTACTGCCAAAATGCTCTAGCCGCTGTCCTTCGCGAAGCATCCCTGTGGGACGGCGGCGGGGACGGCGCTGGGAGCATCTTTGAAATAACCCGTCACTTACTTTTTTACCACTACCAACTGGTCTTATGGGAAAAGACTCAATCACCCGCATCGCCTGAAACCTCCGAGCATTCGCATCGCTGCTCAACTGATCCGACTTCCTCTGGTACAGCGCTACTCCCCTCATCTTTCGTTTCCTCATCATACTCACTGGCCAGTCCCACCGCGTTCTCCAGCCAGATCTCGGCCGCCGCCGCGTTCAGATCAGGGGTCGCCGTCCACTCCTGTTTGCAGTTGACTGGGCTTTGCCAGAGAGGTACGCGGCGCGATTTGCTGACTCAGGTTTCTCTACCGTACATTTGAGATAGTCGATTATAATTAGAACGCGAACACCGTGCCGGTACGGCGTGACACGGATTAAGCGGATGCTCGCCGATTTTTTCAGTAAATGCTAAATACAAGCGGCTAATTCTTTCTCAAACACGGATTTTAATCCGTGCAAATCCGCAGAATCAGCGGCAATCCGCGTTTTATTTCGTAGATGTACGGTAGAAAAATGTTGAGTAGCGACTACAGCCGCTGATCCGATAAATTGGAGGATGAAATGGATATTCAAGTTCTGGTGGCTTTCGCCACCAAGTACGGTGCGACGGCAGAGATTGCCGAGAAGATTGGTCAAGTGCTTCGTGAAGCAGGTCTGCGTACTGACGTGCTATCTATGGATCGCGTCGGCGACCTGACCCCTTACCAGGCAGTTGTCCTTGGCAGCGCGGTTTACATAGGCCTATGGCGCAAGGAGGCAGCGACGTTCTTGAAGTCCAATGAGAAGGCGTTGACTGAGCGGTCGGTGTGGCTGTTTTCAAGTGGGCCCACGGGCGAGGGAGAATTGGCGGAGTTGACGGAAGGCTGGCGATTCCCCAAGTCGCTGCAACTCGTCGCTGACCGCATCCAGCCTCGCGACATCACCATCTTTCATGGCGATGTGGACATGAAAAAGCTAAACTTCATCGAAAAATGGATGGTCAAGAACGTCGAAACGTCTCTTGGCGACTTTCGTGATTGGGATGCCATCACTTCCTGGGCCACGGCTATCGCCGATGTGCTGAAGGAAGCGAGTTCCTGAGCGTTAGGAATGACTGTACTGAAAAAACTCTCTTACCGCGGAGAACGCAGAGAACGCAGAGAAAAACCTAAAACCAAGTTTAGGAATTCATGCCAGAATCTGAGCAAAGTTCCGAAATCTTAAACTGATTTTCAATAATCTCAGCGATCTCC
>JBDRGC010000023.1:0-66169 GCA_043818215.1 Chloroflexota bacterium
CCAAAAACACCACTACCACCGGATCATGGTCTGACTTGTGCATGGGGGACTCATCACCCGCAATTGGGAGGGCATAATCGGCGTTGACGCGCAGCACTTCCACCCGCTGGATCAACTCGAACAGCGCGGGCGTTACCAGAATATGATCCAGGGTATGCGAGGCTCCCTGATAGATGTAAGAATAGCGTTCATCCCCGGGGAGCAGATCGAACACATGCTTCAGCCCGGCTTCCCGCAGAGTGTCGATAGGCAGCGAGTCGTAGAAAGAGTTCAAGTCGCCGATGACGGCCGCGTAGGCCTCGGGATTGGCGGCCAGCACACCTTCCAGCACACTCACATTCCAGGCGGCCTGAGCTGTGCGGCGTGGTTCGGTAGCCTCCACTCCGGCGCTCATGGATGTGAAGTGGTTGTTAGCCACAAACACAGTTACCGGGCCAGATGCCGTCTGCACTTCCACTTCGATCAGCAGCGGCGGGCGGGAGGTGAGGCCCTCGGGGGCCGCGTGCTGCTCCACGGTCACAACCGCAGCCACATCCCCGCGCACCAGGTAGCCGTTGTCGATGCCGCGGCTATCGGTTCCTTCGATTAGGAATGCTTCGTAGCCGTAGCCAATCAGCGCTTCGTGGGCGGCAATATCTTCCAAAATGCCGATATTTTCCACCTCTTGCAGGCCTACAATGGTGGGCGCACCCGCGGCCAGGATGGTATTGGCAACTTTGGCAATCGAGACTTGATACTCCGATGCCGTGGGACGCGGCGGATCGGAGGGATGGGGGTCACGGGTGTCGAACAGATTTTCCACATTCCAGGTCATGAGGCTGAATTCATCCGGGCTGGCAGGAGTCAGGGTGGGCAATTCGGTCACCCCGGCAACCACTTTCGGGGCCGTGACCGGCTGGATCTTGTACTGCTCGTAGGTGTACGCCACTGGGCCAAGTAAACCGGCCACCCTGTCGCCCGAATTGACCGCGTACGGCAGCGTCGCGCGGTCGGTGTGTACAGCGTCACTGCCGTCGTCCACCATAATGCCGATCCCGTTCATGGCATCGTCGCCCTGCCAGAGACGTTCCACATCATGATAAGGCAGCACGATAACATATTCGCCATATTTCGAGGTGGGGCTGACCGCCACTGCCGGACCGCTGACCAGTGCCAACATGCCCTCGATTGCTTCATAGTAAGCATTGGATTCTGATGTGGAGAGCGGCGGGTCAAGTTCCACCGCGGGGGGCAGAGGGTTGCCCTCGGTGAGAACGAGCACATCCCCGGGGGCGCTGATCTGCACCTGGGTTTGCTGGGATGCCTCCCGGACGAGGCCGCTGATCTGCACTTCATCGCCCACATTCACAGAGACTGTCGCCTCACCGGTGCTGATGAACAGACCTGACGATGTGAGTGGGTCGGCATCCGTGTGGGATTCCTGGATCCAGAATCCGCCCAAATCCGGGAACACACCCGTAACGATGCCGGCGGTACTCACCGGGTCGAGCACGTAGGGGGAGCGGAATCCCTGTCCCTGGATGGCCCATACGGGAACAGTATCGCCCAAAAATACGTAGTGGGGCACGCCAGTGACGGGGTCAGTCCATTCTTCGGCGGTGGCTGCATAATCCTGAATGGACAGGTATCCCTCAGCCGCGGTCGCCACAATCTGGAAACTCACGCTGACACTGGCCCCGTCGCTAGCCAATTCGGGGATATTCCAAATGAGATGGCTGCCACTAACCTGGCCGCCCTCGGAGGCCGAGTCGAACTGGGCACCCTGAAGCGGAAGTGTAGCGGTGATAATCACGTTTGTCATCGGATCGGGGGTGTGGTTGACGGCCGTGAGGGTGACTTCGAGCGTATCGCCCGACACAATGGTGATGGGGGCCTCCAGTTCGAGTATCAGCACCGGCGGGTAGATTTGCTCCAGATCGGCCTGGATGCGGGGGTATAGCTGTTGTTTGGTGTCGCTGGTTTCCAAAATGCCGCTGGCGCGGTACTGCTGCCCGGTCTCGATGGCTTCGACATTGATATTGGTTTGCTTGTCCACGTAGAGAGTCAGAGTCTCGCCAGCCTCGTCCATCAAGTCGAGTTCGTAGCTGTAAGTGAACTCATCTACGCGCGTCACCAGACCTGCGACCTGTACGAGCAGCCCGGGGATGGTCGCGTCGGTGACAGCCTCGGCGATGCTCACCGGTGTGGGCGGCCAACCGTCCTCGCCTGCGGGGGTGATGATCTCTACATCTTGCGGCGTATTGGAGATGAACTCGACCGCGCCGCGATACATCTCGATAGTGCCGAAGACCCGCACGCGCGCCCCCAATGCCACGTTCACGATTCCCTCCCCATTGGGAATCCACACCTGGATGCCGCCAGATTCATCGGCCAGATATATTTTGGTGTGGCCTGCTCCGGCAAAGTACCCGCCGGTGTACATGGTCGCTATGCCTTCGATGCTCAGTTTCGGGCCGATGATAGTACGCGCAGTGCCGATGGGGATAGTCCCACCTTCGATGGCCGTGCGCACCGGGCCGCCGAAAGCGGGCGCGGCCCAATCCTCGGCCTGAACGGAGTAATTGGCGGCCAGAGCGGTGAGATACGTCCACGGGGTGCTGACTGTAATTTCAGTGGTGACCGTTTCCCCGGCGGCCAGCGAACCCAGTGACCAGAGAGCCACCTGATGCGTCTCGCCGATATGCCCCATCCCCCAATAGGCGTCCTGGCCGCTGATTTCTACGTTGCTGTCGGTGACGATAATTTCCAAATCCAGCATGATAGGGAACTGGACCACCACGCCGCTGAGAGCCTGCCCGGTTTCGTTGGTGACCGAGAGCAGGTAGTCGAACTGGCTGCCCGGCGAGACGGTTTGCGGCGCTTCCGCGGAGAGAATCAGTTTTGCGCCCGCGTCGGGGGTGGCGAGGCTGCCGGTGTTCTGCGGGTTGGGTGCCGAGTTGAGGGCGAAGTCCGCGGCATTGTCGCCGCTATCGGCCCAGTTGCCCGCCTCGCCGCCGGGAGCGCGCTCTAACGCGATGCCGTTTTCCATTGCAAGCGCGGGCGAGCCTTCGGCGAAGTCAACCGTGCCGCCGCCCCACGAGATGCTGTCCACAACACTGCCATCGGTCAGGCGCAGTTGCAGGCTGCCCTTTGGCCCGACCAGCGGCTGCTCGAAGAGAGCGTCGGGAGAGATGCCCAGGTCTTGCCCGGCGCGGCCCAGCAGATAGTGTCCCTGGGGCGGGATCAGGGCGTGCTCGCTCCAGCGGTAGACCAGGGTTTCGTCCTGCCCATCGGCCAGTTTGTACCATATCGACCAGCCTTTGATATCGAAGGGGGTCTGGCTGCCGATGTTGCAAAGTTCGATGAATTCAAAATTATTGTTGCCATCGACACCGGTCAATACCTCGCTGATTAGTACCGCCGGTTCCGTTGGGGCTGCGAGGACGGGTTCTGCCGCCGGCTCCGCGCTTGGCTCAACTGGGGGTGCTGCTGTGGGCGCGGGGGACTCAGTTGCTCCACCCCCGCAGGCGGCGAGAATCAAGGCGATGAGGGCTAATATTATAAAGATGTGTCTTTTTTGCATTGGGGTGTACTCCTGGTTTTTATAGATAGGATTTACGCAAGTGCAGAGCAAGCCCCCCCAGCCCCCCAATTCTGGGGGGAGCAGAAGGGTTCCCCCCAAGGTTGGGGGGTTAGGGGGGCGACTGCGTCCTATTAGCTTATTTGACGGTGGTCGGCGGTCGGCGGTCGGCGGTCAATTATCCTTTTTTGCGGGTGTTCATGGTTTTATGTTTTACGGCTCAATGCCAATGAGAGTCTTGTGATGGCTTATACACCGGTTTGTCAGATCTAATTTCCAATTCGCCCGACATGGCCTTTTTTACTCTCTGTACGGCTAATTTGTAATATGGCTCCATAATTTCAGATCCCGCTGCTCTTCGTTTATTGATTACGGCTGCAATGGCGGATGTGCCAATACCCATAAAAGGGTCGAATACAATATCGTCCTCGTTTGTCATAGACCACACCAGGCGTTGTACAAGAGCTACTGGAAACTGGCAGGGATGTTCCGTCTTTTCGACATGATTCGCCTTTACGTTAGGTATATCCCAAACATCCGATGGATTCTTCCCCTTTGGATTGCCAGAAAGTTTACCCTTGTTAGGCCCTTTGAAATGCCTTTTACCGGGATACTTTTGAGGTACTCGAACAGGGTCGAGGTTGAAGATATACTCATCAGACTTTGTGAACCAGTTGATAGTTTCGTATCGTCCAGAAAAGCGATTTGCACAGTGTAATCCGTGCCCAAAATGCCAAACAATCCTGTTTCTAAGCTTTAGCCCCAATTCTTTGAAGTAGCCGTAGAGAAGGATATCAAGTGGAATTATTTCGCCATTATCCACATAATTGCCTACTTGCCAACAAATGCTTCCTTCGGGCTTAAGTATGCGGACACATTGTTCAATGACATCAAGTTGCTGTGCCTTGTATACATCGATATCTGAAATGTCTTCATATTCTTTGCCAATGTTGTAGGGAGGGGATGTAACCACCAATTGAACACTTTCCTTGGGAATTGATTGCATGAAATCCAAGCAATCGCCATGATACAACGTAACTTGATTTTCGATAGAAAATGTGGATGAGATCACAATGTCCGGCTGACTCGACAAACCTTTCTGTTGAAAACTTTCCCTGTATTTGTGTTCAGGTATATATGCGTCCAGGCTTTTAAAGAGTGGTAAATCTCTTGTGGTCACGGTATTCTCCAGTAGCTCTGTTCAATTATCGCCAAGTTATTTCTTCGATTTGCCGGCAGCTTCCGTCCGCGGGATTATTATATCGCCGGGCTGCTGGTTTCGACAAGTTCCTCGATTATTTCGAACACCCAGGGTTGAAGGCTGGGATCGCGCTCAACAAAATCGACCAGAGCCTGCGCAGAGCTTGTCGAAGCTTCGGCTGAACCAGTCCACACTTCGACAAACTCTGTGCAAGCTCCGGTGGACTTTGTGCATTTTGTTGCTGCTGAAACTTTCGTGAAGCATCCCGTGCGTAGCTCTGCGTAGCGTCCCCTTGGGGGATACCCGCAGGGTGCGAAGGGGGAAGTCGCCGGATGCCAAGACGAGACAGACTCAAAAAAAATTTAGAACTGAACAGCTCTACTACTTCTCCTTTATCGAAAACTACACAGCCAGTGAACGAACTCTAATCTTGTTTACTTCTAACACCACAAATGCCCCCGGCAACCGTTGAGTTTCATATTCCAGCAAATCGCGTAAGTGTGGGATTTTAAGGGCACGGTCAACTACATCAAACCGCAGCAGAATTACACCTCGCGCAGGTCGCTGAAGCCTGTAAACCAATTCCCCAAAGTCTTTGTCTTCAGTGATCAGCAGACGGTTTTCGGAGTAGGCACATGCAAGAATTTCGTCATCAGGCGCGCCATTCAGCGATTCGGCGGCGTACAATATATCATAGCCATCGGAGCGCAAGGCCTCGACCATTGCCTCATCACAACACTCGTCTGCCAGGAATTTCATAAGCGTTGTCCGCCCGCAAAAATAATCTCTTCCTGGGCCAGATGGTCAGCAGCAAACGCGGCGGCGGCATATACATCATCCGGTGTAAGGCGCGGATGATCGTCCAAAATTTCCCCAACCATCATCCCTCCAGCCAACTTGCGCAGAAGGTGCTCTACAGTAATTCGCGTACCTGTGATCACAGGCTTGCCAAACATGATGGCGGGATTGATCTCAATGCGATCATGAATCATAGGTGACTCCTTCGTTTTATTCTCGAGTTGTATCAATTCTCAAGCCATTTTATCACGATGCGACCAGAGCGGTCACTCTATCTACCCTACTCCATATACGGGTATGGAAAACGAAACTGGTTTAATGGTATCATCTCCATATTGTAGGGTAAAAACCATTGGGGTTTGACAATGGCACATTTCCAGCAACACTACAACGAATTTGGAAAGGAGCGAATTTTTCCGTCGCTCGTGGTGATATAAGCCAATTTTGCTATAAACTCGGTAGAAACGGTGTGCCCCGATTCGTTTTTTTCTAAATTCGCTGTAGTGTTGCGCCTAATCTGCCATTGTCAAGGTAGGCGGGGTTTCAATTCACCGTGCGAGCGAGATATAGAAATCTCGGCTACAGACCATCACTCTCGAAGAGGATACGTATTTTTTTTACAAACCCAAACAGCTATTATCATTAGTGCGCGTGATATGAGTAAAAGAGAACGGAAAACCTATGGACGCAAACACAAATAAATTGAGTAGTATTTCGAAGGCAGATACGCTTGAGAAGATGGGGGAATTTTGGGACACGCACGACTTTACGGATTATGACACTGGGGCCCCCGATGTCGAGTTCAACGTTATTTGTGCTGTACCAGTAGAATTGGACCTCTTGTATTCAATCGAAAAGCAGGCACGTTTACGGGGTGTAAGGGTTGAAACATTGGTTAATCTTTGGTTGCATCAGAAGCTGGTTGAGCAAACCTGAGTTTCAATAGATGGACAGTATTTGAGCAATAACTCGACTCTACCGCCCTTTTGGCACGTCAACCGCCGCCGGTAAAATAGCATACAGGTATACAAGGTAGCTGATTGACTGACAAAACTTTCTTGCTTCCTAATTAGGATCGGAAATTGGACACGGATTTACCCTTCGGGCACGATGTCACGGATTCAACGGATTTTCATGATTTTACATCCATGAAATCCGTTGAATCCGTGTCCGAAAAAGATTTGTCAGCCAACCAGACAAGGTAGACAAAGTAGACACGGTTTGTCTACCCTGTCTACCCTGTATACTCTGTCTACTCTGCTCCCCAAACCTTCTCCCACTCATCCCTCAACAGATTCCCTAAAACCTGATTGACACCCTGCGCGGGCAGCACGTCCCCGTCCGGCTCGACGTACAGCCAGGCGCGGCCGGCGCCATCGGGAGGCGCGTCTTCCTCGGTTTCCAGGGCGATGGGGTTGCGGGTGGAATAGGGAACGGGCAGGTCCCAGACGAGCGATAAACCCAACTCGGCAGCTAATTCCCCTGCGGTTTGCACGGTCTCACTGACTTCAGTTGTAGTTCCGCTGAGGGAGAGAGCGTTGGCCCCCATGTCAGCCAATCGTTCCAACAATTCGGGGATTCGGGCCGCGTTTTCAGGGGTCACGGTCAGGTGAACGGTGGTATGCAAATCTTCGAGCAGCACAGTTCTCAAAGCTTGCCAGGCCTGCTCATTTTCGGGTTGGAGAACGAGCATCAGGTGGTCGAGGCCGGTTTGCAGCAGCGTGTTCAGGTAATCGGCGTCGGCCAGCCGCAAGCCATCAGTGAGCAGCCCGGTGACCTGCCCGAGGGCATCGGCGTGGGCGATCAGTTCGGGGAGATCGTCCCGCAGAGTGGGTTCGCCGCCCGTGAAGCTGATATGGGGGATACCCGCGTCCCAGGCCTTGTCGAGGATGGTCTGCCACTCGCCGGTGGTGAGTTCGCGGTCGACGCGCCTGGTGGGGGCGGCCTCGGGGTCGGCATCCTCCGGCAAGCGGTAGGTCAGGGCACAGTCGAGACGGTAGGGGGCCGCGATCTCTCCCGAATAGGGGGCCTGCCTCTCGAAGCCCAGGTAAGTGACCGGGTCCAAATCGGGAATGTCGATCAGGGTTATAAGCCTTTCTTTCAAATCCCGGAAATCTTGCAGGGCTTGTTTTGCGGAGACTCGATACCGCTGGGCAAATTCACTGGCGATCTGATCGTCAGGCGTATCCTGCACCAGGTGGTAGGCATACTCAGCGGCGGTTTGATTAAGGTGCAGCACGGTAGAGGCGTTGACGATCAACAAACCGTTGCCGTCCGGTTCGAGACGCAAGTGCAGGCGGTATGGATACTCGGCATCGGGCGGGGCCTGATAATGGTAAACGCCCACAGGCAAGGGTTCTTTCTGGGTGAAAATACGGCGGATGCTTTCTTGGATAGTTGTCATAGCGGATTCCTTTCTTACTAATCGGTAATAAGCTGTCAGTGGTCGGTTTGTAGTCGCGCACGAGAGTGCGCCCACCACCGCACCCACTCGCTAAATAGCTACACGAGAGATCACTAATTATTGCTCGTTTTTCTGTTGACTACACACCAAATCCGCGCTCGTCCGCGTCCATTTCGGAATGATGTCGGGTAGCGAAAGTCTTTATCAGCATATCTGAGCAAAAACGCCTTGGGTTCAAGGGGATGAAGCAATTAATGAACGGAGTGCGTCATTCACGGATTCCGAATCAGGGAAATACTTTCGCACGTCTGGCTCTAACACTATTGTGCCATCTTCTAATCGGAACTGTCGAATGAGTGTTGTTCCATCCTCGTTATGGACTGTGACCGTATGACCTTCGTGATACGCTTTGTAGTGTTTGCTACGAACCCCGCCACTGAAATCATATTCGGGGCGCATATCATTGAAAATCATCTTTCCTTCGTCAAAGCTGACTTTGTGCTTTCTGAGATTATCTTCGGCTTTTTCTTCGTCCCATTCAAATTCGAGTTCCATTATGCTCATTCCTGATTAAGAGTTTACCGCACTTTTGCGCTTTTTTCAACAAGCGGCCTTCCGCCACTCGCCACTCGCCACTCGCTACCCGCCACCCACCACCCGCCACCCGCTATTCGCCATTCGCTATTATATCGGGCCACGCCGGATAATACATCAACCACTGCTCCGGGGCCTGACGAATAAAGCCCTCGATGACTTTCAGCACGGCCTCACCGTTGATACGGATTTCTTCCGCCGGGTCGTCGTGCCGTTGCATGGGGATGAGATCGGAGAGCAGTAATTCGTAGCGCCCATCTGTGCGTAAGTGGGCCGCACCTACAACCACCGGTACATCAGCTTCGAGCGCCATGCGGATATGTCCCGCGGGCAGGGGGCTGGGATGCCCGAAAAATCTCAGGGTGTGCGCCTTTCTGCGGATGGGACGGTCAACCGCGGTGGCGACCAGTCCGCCGTTGCGCATGAGTTCGATGGCTTTTTGGTGGGTCGTGTCGCTTACGGGGGTGATGTCCAGCCCGGTAGTGGCCCGGATATCGTTTTGAATCTTATATCCGCCGGTGGGCTGCCCGTAAGTCAATACCTGCCCGTGCAAACCCCGGTACGCCAGGGATAGCAAAACCATATCGAAGTTGCTCAAATGGGGCGCAGCCAGGAAAACGCCCTGTTTTTCAGCCTGGCTTATTTGGATCAATCTCTGCGCAGCGGGGTTATCCACCACCAGCTTTAGCAGCCCATCCCGATTTTGGAGATTATGATAGAGATCGACGAAGCAGCGCCCTGCGTGTTGGAACACAGCCCGGACAGCATTGTCCAGTTCTTCGGGGGATGACTTTTCCCCGCGCACGACCCACTGGTTGGCACGCACCGCCTGTACCATCGGTGAGGACTGATTCCCCGCCAGACGACCAGCGACCAGGCCTGAAAGTTGGTAGCCCAGACTGGTGGGCATCATCCGCCCCAAAAAGAGCCCCAGCCCCACTCCAAAGCGGCTGTTGGTAAATTTTTGTAGGTTCATCTTTAATTCAGCATGAATGAATTCATGCTCTGATATGCGAAGTCCGTTAAAACGGACTGACGGCCATTGGAACGGGTTTGACCAGTTTTGTGCCAGACATCGATTTCAATCGGTGGGCATGTTCTCTTCACTCTTCAATCTTCTCGAATCATTTAGCCGGGGGTCAATCCTTGAATAACCTGTAACTCTCTATCAATACGGGCATCCCGCGCAGGATGGTCATTGTGATTGCCAGCCAGGAGATGATCAAGGCGATGATATGAATCCAGCCCGCCCAAGCATGATTCAAAATGCGAAATCCCAAAGAGATGGTGACAAATGCAAAAGCAAATCCTTTAACGGTCCCGTAAAAATCACGCATGAACCGGGATGAGACCAGGGCGCGGCTGATGGGGTGTTTGACTTGATCGAAGGCGGCCTCGCCAGCGCTCATCCCCACGGCCCGGACAGCATCTGTCAGCGTGCCGCGGGTGATCACGATGATGGGAATGACGATGGGTATCAGCCCCAAATGAGCATACACTACCCATAAAATGATCTCTAATGCCCGGTCTACGGCTATATCCAGGGTGCTGCCCAACAGACTGACTTCGCCAAATTTTCTTGCAATGAAGCCGTCAAGCGTATCCATCAAGATAATAATCACGATGAAGGGCACACAAAAAAAGATCGCCGTAGCGTTACCGGTGTACAGCAATGCCACGTAAACAAACAACAGCGGAAAACGAAACAAGGTGATTGCGTTAGCCATCATTAGTGACTTGGTAGATTGGTAGATTGGTAGATTGGTATTTTGGTAGTTGGTAAACAGGTAGATTGGTAATTGGTGATTGGTTACTTGGTGTTCAGGCAGTGGTCAGCGGTCAGCAGTCGGCGGTCAGCAGTCAACGGTCAGCGGTCAGCGGTCGGCGGTCAGCAGTCAACGGTCGGCGGTCAGCGGTCGGCGGTCAGCGGTCAGGCGGTCAACCGACCCCTAACTCCTAACCCCTAACCCCTAACTCCCAACCCATGAGCCTCCATCGCCAACGGGCACCCGCCCCCACACTCAGGCAGCATGTCGCACTCGTGGCACTCGTCGGGGACGTATTTCCGCTCCCGCAAGCTGACGGCCAACTCGTGGTTCCAGATCGAGTCCCAGGGATCTTGCAAAATATTGCCAAGCTGCTGGTAGTACGACTGGCAGGGTATCACGCCGCCGTCCGGTTCCACGCACATATTGTATAGCGCGGCAGTGCAGCCTTTGACGCCCAGTTCGAGTTGCATGGGGTCGAATTTGCAGTATTGGGTGGGCGTGTACCAGATCAGGCGTTGGTTGTGAGCAGCGGTTTTTTCGCGGGCCAGTTCGAGCAGCGCAGGCAATTCGCTCTCACGCAAGCCAGTGCCTACCGTCAGTCCGCGGCCAGAGTAGATCAAGGCGTTCAATCCGAGGGTGGGGACGCCCTCCTCGGCCAGAAAGTCGAGTGTCTCTCCCAGGGTAGAATAATTATCTTGCAGCATGGTCGTGTTGGTCATCACGTAGAGCGGGCTGTCGAGCACATTGCGCAGCCCGGCGATAGTTTGCTTCCAGGCGCCAGATTTGCCCACCATTTGATCGTGGATTTGGGCATCGTGGGATTCGACCGTGATTTGAACATGATCCAGCCCGGCCTCGACCAGAGCATCCAAAAAGCGGCCGTCGCTCAACCTGCGGGCGTTGGTGTTGAGTCCCGTGATCTGTCCGTTGGCCTCGGCGTGAGCCACCAACTCGGGGAGATCGTCCCGCAGAGTTGGTTCGCCGCCGGTGAAGATGATGTGCGGGATGCTCAAGTCCCAGGCCCGGTCGATGACGCGCTTCCAACGGGCGGTGGGCATTTCGGGGTAATCCCGCGGGCGGGCGTTGTAGCAGTGAGCGCAATCGTTGTTGCAGCGGTAGGTTAAGGCCAGATCCATGCGGTAGGGAGCCGTGGGCCGGGCGCTGAAGGGGGCTGCAATTTCCAGGTCATCCAGATTGCAGGCCGGACAGCCGTCCGGGCGGATGATCTCATCGAAGTCGGCCAGAAATTGGGTGTAATCGCTTTGGGCCTGGGTTTTCGAGACCCGGTAGCCGCGGGTGACAGCGCGCACCGCCTGGGGTTCGGGAGTCTCTTCCAATATCAGGTAAGCCATCATCGCGGCGGTGGGATTGAAGTGCATCACCCGGTTGGCGTTGACGATCAGCGTCCCGTGACCGTCAGGGTCGATGCGCAGGTGGATGCGCGAGCGGTAGCTGGCGGTCTGACGCGTGTAGTGGTGCAGGCCGGGGGGAACGAGTGGCGAGTGGCGAGTAGCGGGTGGCGGGTGGCGAGTAGCGTCCCTTACAGGGATGATAAGTGGCGAATGGCGACCGCCGACCGCTGAGTGGAGATTAGAGATTAGTGATTGGATACCGGCAAGGGGTGACTTTGACATGGTTTTTGCGTGGGGCGTTGGAGCGCGGTCCGAACAATGATTACCGGGTCACTTGATTGGTCCAAACTCACGGCGGCTGATTCCCAGGTCGCGAAGGATGCGGCGTAGGGTACCGGTCTTGATGTCTCTGGAACCCCAGTTTGGGATAGTTGTGTAGTGATCCAATACAGGATTCCACCAGATGCAGTGTGAGCCAGCACCGGGACGAATGTACTCGCAACCCAGTTTGCGGAGACGTTTAGCTGCTTCGCGGTATTTCATGCGAACGCCATCCGCAGCGTGAAGGGAAATTGAAGATTGATCTGCTCCAGATCGGGATGCAGGGGAGAACCGTTGTCCTGTCGGGCCTGGATCATTGCCCGGACGTTACCGGGGATAGCGCGCATGGCTTCGTCTAGCGTTTCGCCCCAGGCGTGACAACCCTGTAGCCAGGGACAGCTTACCTGGTAAACCTGATCCTCTTCCAAATAATCCACGCTAATGGGGATGACGATTTCGTCAATCACAATTGTATTGTCCATCACACGCTCCTATTACATCAATTCCCGGTATGGGAATTTGTTTCGTGAATTATAACCACGTAGCGGGGATTTCAGTATCCCGCAGCGGCGAGATTTCCTGGCACCACCTGCCATACTATACTGGTACAGGGCATCGTCCCGACCCCAAGTACCATCGTTCTGGGGTGGTATGTCCTTCGGGAGGACAAGTTATCGGCTACATATCGAAGTGTCGGCTGAACCAGTCCACACTTCGACAAGCTCTGTGCAAGCTCCGGTGGACTTCGTGCATTTCGTTGCTGTGACTTTCGCGCAGCATCCCGTGCGTAGCCTACCCGCAGGGTGCGAAGGGGGACAGTCGCCGGAGATCGTGATGCAGGGAAGCACCATTGTCCTGGCGGGCCTGGATCACTGAATACTACTGAATACTGAATACTGAATACTGAAAACTACCTACCTCCCCCCGCACAGGCGCAGGCGCACCCGGCGCAGGCGCAGGCGCAACTGGAACCACCGCTGCTGCTCCGGTACCCGCCGCTGCTGGACGATTTGGGGACCGGGTTGGTCTTATTGGTGATGCTGCTGGTGAAATCGGTGACACTGCCGACCACATCGCTGCTGAATCCCTGAATGCCGGTGACCATCGAGGCGGCAAACTCTCCGCCGGGCAGACTGGGCATAGAAGTCGCCGAGCGGCCTCCACCAATGCTGGCGGGGACTACCTTGGGGGCAGTCTTCACCGACCCTGACCGTGACCACCCGGGGTCGTAGCGTCCCCACCACATCGGGACGAAAACCGGGCCGGTGCGGAAGACATTTTGCGTGCGGTCGTCGAAGTCTTTGTCGAGCATTGTCCACCCCATGTTTTCATCGAATTGCTGGCTTTTGACCTCGGGGGTATCGGCGGCTTCGACCTGCTGCCAGGCGCGCTCCATGATTTTGCGATAGTAAGCCACGCTCTCTTTGTGGCTGAAGCCTTTCATCTTTTTGCTTACGCCCTTGATCAGTTTGATCATCACCTCGCGCAGTTGTTTGCGCCGCGAGTCTTTTCGTTTGGCAGCGAAGGCCTGGATGAATTCTTCTTCGTAGGGGCGCAGATTCTCCGGCAGGGGGTCGGCAATTTCTAGTGTAAGTGGGTCACGCTTGATCACGGTGGCGGCTTCTTTTTTTAGCACGGCAAACAAAATCATAGTCAGAATTTTGTCCATGGGCCGTTCCATCAAAATGGCTGCTTCTATGGCTGTCAGGCCGCGTTTGATGCCGTGCCCCTCGATGCGAATCTTGGGGGGCAGGTATTTCATCTTGCGTTTACGGGTGCTGACGACACTACCCCATGTAACGAAGGCGATTAGGCCGATAATGCCTCCACAGCACATCAAGCCCATTAGATCTTCTTCGTCGATACCGAGGCGTTCGAGAAAGCCGGGTGAGTAGATGGCGCTCTCTGGCACATAGGATTTGGGGAACGAAGCCCCAAATTTATACTGAGTGTGCCCATTGGCGTCAGGGTTGTGCCAGATATAAGCAATGCGCCCTTCGCTATCGAGTTTGGTGTCTGGTTCGGAGGGCCAGTCTCCCGAGGGTGATTCATGCCAGCGGGGTTCGTCGGGCTGCACACCGGGTGGCAGGTGGAAAACTACGGTCATATCTGTGCTGCCATAGACATACGCGGAACCAAACCAACTGGTACCGAAAACCGCACTGGCGTATTTGCTGTCGGTGGTGTCGGTGTAGAGCACGTTAGAGACGGTGCTCACGTAGACATGGACTGTCCCCGTTTGCCCGGCTGGGATGGCGCGGCCCCCCAAAACGACAGCCACGCCGCTTCCCGATCCTTCGTAGTCGGAACTAGAGACCGAAACCGAATGCCCGTTTACGTCAGCCTGAATGCTGAACAAATCATAGGAATAATTTGGCAGGCCCAGATCGACATATTCGATGGAGTGCCCGCTGGGATCATTGTAGAATTCCATCACATAATCCAGGGACATACTGCCATCTTCATTCCAGTAGACGTGAATAACTTCTTTATCCAGCCGGAAGTAATAATCCTGTGCCAGAGCGCTGCCGGGAATGGACAGTAGAATGGCTATCAAAACCAGAGTAGAGAATATTTTGTATTTCATAGAGGCCTCCGTGAAGACGTGAAACGTGATCCCGAAAGAACATCGGGACGATGTGCGTGACGAGTGAAGCGTGGGGCGTGGAGCGTGAAGTGGCGACTCATATTGTAATCATTCAGTCCGTGGTGAAAGCTACTTGAATAGAACACGGACACTTGCACCTGCGGCATACTTATGCAGGCACTGCGCACTTGCACCTGCGGCAAGTGTCCGCGTTCTATTTTACCAGGGAACTGAATGCTTACCTCACATTTCACGCATTACCATTTCGGTTCTTCCGTCAATTGATAGGTCGTGTTGCAGTAAGGGCAGCTGACTACCGGGGCGCCGGCCACCATTTTGATATTGTCCAGGGTGAGTGCGCCCCCGCAGGATTGACATTTCATTGTGTCCAGGCTGACATCGCCGGGCAAGTCGATTTTCAGGGTCACGTCGCCCCCCTCCCCCCCCGCGGCGGTTGGCTGGCGGCGGCTGGCGAACCAGATCACGCCGAAGCCGATCCCCACGCTGATGACACCAACCACTAGCCACCCAAGCTGCCCATCAGGGCTGAATGTAGCCCAGATGAACAGCACGCCAAAGAATATCAGAATAGCTGCAAAAATATAAGCGATGATTTTTCCTGCTGACATAAGAACCTCCGTTGATTGCTAAACAAATCGAAAATGCTGTTAAAAAATTCCTGAAATTTGACTCTGAGTTTCGTCGTCCGAGGCGCTGATTTCGATCAGTTCTCCGGTGGCGACGAACACCGTGCGCTCGCAGATATTGGTGACCCGGTCGGCGGCGCGTTCCAGGTTGTGTGCCACCCACAAAAGGTAAGTTGCCCGGTCGATTGTGGATGGATCGGAAATCATAAAAGTCAGCAGATCTCGGTATACCTGGTTGTACAGGGCATCAACTTCGTCGTCTTCTTTGGGGATAGCCAGAGCCGACTCTGCGTCCCCAGCCACGAAAGCGCCCAGGGCACGGTGAAGCATATCGGTGGTGAGTTCTGCCATGCGCGGCACGTCGATTAGTGGTTTGATGAGGGGATCATCTCCCATGCGGATATTGATCAACGCAATCCCTTTGGCGTAGTCGCCCATACGTTCCAGTTCGCTGGCGATATCCAATACAGATGCCAAAATGCGCAGGTCGCGGGCCATGGGCTGCTGGGTTGCGATGATTATCAAGGCGTCATTTTCGATCTCGAATCGCTTTTCGTTGATTTGTTTGTCACCTGCGTAAATGCGGCGGGCTGCTTTCAGGTCGCGGCGTTCGAGTGACTCAACGGCGTCCAGAATGGCCTGCTCGACCATGCTTCCCAGCGCGAGAACTTCGTCGAGCAGTTTTTGTATCTGGCGGTCTAAAGTTTCTCTTGTCATACAGTTTTCCTTCGGTGTGCAGGTTCTACTAACTGAAACTTCCGACTGTAATAATCTATCGATTTGACTTACTCTACCAGGTTTCCTTTCCAACCGGCGCGCCCCAGTTTACTTCTGCCACCTGATAATCAGCAGGCATCCGGTGTACCAGGTCTTCAATGCGTACCCGTCTGTGTCTGTGTGGTGAACAGGCTTAGGGAAACGCAGGCCCTGGTTGTGGCCCCATTTTTGCACTTTGGTTATCATTGTTTGTCTCCTGGTGTTGGGTGCGCATCCATAGTATATCTTCCATGTATCAAAAATTCAATGCCTTTAATTGCAATCCCGCTTAAGTCACGCATTACCTGACCGTCGACCACCGACCGCAGACCTTGTGGCGACATATATCTTCAGCTACCCAGTTTTGGCTGTCCGCCCTGCTGTCAAATCAAGTGCGACTTTTTCGGTACTGTCTTTATCCTTGATACACAGCAGTATCTTACGCTCTCCGCTCCACCCTCCACACTCCCCGCTCCACTTGAACTACCCAAACCGCCCCTCGACGTAATCCTCTGTGCGCTGGTCTTGGGGATTGGTGAAGATATCTTTACCCGGCGCGTATTCGATCAATTCTCCTTGCAGTAAGAAGGCCGCGCTATCGGCGGTGCGGGCAGCTTGCTGAACTGAGTGTGGAACCAGCACGATGGTGTAATCTTTTTTCAATTCTTGCAGCGACTCTTCGACTTTGCCGGTGGAGATCGGGTCCAGCCCGGAGGTGGGCTCGTCCAGCAGAATCACCTCCGGCTCCAGGGCCAGGACGCGCGCCAGACACACTCGCTGCTGCTGTCCGCCGGAGAGGGCCACCGCGGGGTCGTCCAGCCGGTCGTTGACCTCGTCCCACAGAGCGGCCTGTTTCAAACTGCGCTCCACAGCTTCGTCCAAGCGGTATCTGTCTCGCTCACCGGCCACTTCCAGCCCGTAAGTCAGGTTTTGGCGGATGCTCATCGGCAGCACCACCGGTCGAGCGAAAACCATGCCCACCCGGCGGCGCAGGGCGATGACATCGGTTTCGGGATCGAGAATATTCTCACCATCCAGCAGCACGCGCCCATCCAGGCGAACCACATCCGCTAAGTCATTCAAGCGATTCAGAACCCGCAGCAGGCTGGATTTACCGCCCCCCGCCGGGCCGAACAGCACCGTGATCTCATTGGCCGGAATCGCCATGCTGATATTTTGCAGGGATTCAGTGCCGTCGGAGTAGTGGAGAGTGAGGTGTTCGATAGTGATTTTGTTCATGGATAATTGACCACTGACCGCCGACAGCCGACCGCTGACCGGCCGACCACCGACCGCTGTCGGCTGTCGGCCGTCGGCCGTCGGCTGTCGGCGGTCATATTTCACCACTGCCTGCGCGCCCGCGCCCGCGAGCGAATACTCGAGGCGATGAAATTCATACTCAACACAAAGCCAAGCAGCACCAAAGCCGTGCCGTACTGAATTTTGATGGGCATCCCCGGCACCTGGGTGGAGATCACGAAGAGGTGGTAGGGCAAGGCCATGGTCGCGTCCAGCGGGGAGTTGGGCAGTCGTGGCAAGAAGAAAGCTGCCACCGTGAACAGGATAGGGGCGGTCTCGCCAGCGGCCCGTTCCAACCCCAAAATCACACCTGTCAGGATGCCGGGCAACGCTTGGGGCAGCACAATCCGGCGGATGGTTTGCCAGCGCGTGGCCCCCACGGAGATGCTCACGGTGCGAAAAGCCTGCGGGACTGCTCGCAAGGCTTCCTCCGCGGTGCTGATGATTATCGGCAGAGTCATGATCGACAGAGTCAATGATCCAGCTAGAATGCTGGTGCCAAATTGCAGGAATAGCACAAACAATCCCAACCCGAACAAACCGTATACCACTGATGGAATTCCAGCCAGACTGATGATGGCGATGCGGATCAGGCGTGTCCAGCGGTTTTCGGGGGCGTATTCCGAGAGATAGATGGCAGCCCCGATTCCCAGGGGGACTGCGAAGATCGCTGTGCCCAGGGTCAGGTAGAAGGTTCCTACGATGGCCGGCCAGATACCGCCGGCGCGCATACCCTCGCGGGGGTAGCCAGTGATGAACTCCCACGAAATCGCCGGCGCCCCCAGCACGAGGATATAGATCACCACCGCCACAATGGGGATAACAGTCAGCAATGTCGTCACAGTCAACAGGCTGAAACCGATGCGTTGGGTGAGGTGGCGGGATGTGGAAGTTTTTGTCATTAAAGTTTCTCGAGAGTGATGCGTGAAAGTCAGTAGATCAGTAGATCAGTAAATCAGTAGATCAGTAAACCAGTAGATCAGTAAACCAGTAGATCAGTAAACCAGTAGATCAGTAAACCAGTAAACCAGTTCTCCTGATCCCTAGTCCCTGATCCCTGATTTACTGATTCCTGATCTACTGATTTACTGATTCCTGGTTTCCTGATTCCTGATTCCTTTACGAAAGTATGCGCTCCGCTCGCTTGCGCTGCTTGAAAACTACTGCCGAAGCTGTCACGTTGACGAACAACGAAATCAAGAATAGCACCACGCCAATGAAGAAAAGCACGTGGTAGTGGACGCTGCCACTGGCGACCTCGCCCATTTCGGCGGCGATGGTGGCTGTCATCGTGCGGGCGGGGGCGAACAGCGCGCCCAATCCCGTGGGCAGCATAGCCGCGTTGCCTGTGACCATCATCACGGTCATGGTCTCGCCGATGGCGCGGCCGACACCCAGCATGACTGCGGTCAGCACCCCGGAGCGGGCCGCGGGCAGTGTCACCCGCCAGATGGTCTGCCACTCGGTGGCTCCCAGCGCCAGGGCAGCATCCCGGTAGGATTTGGGCACCGCGTCCAGGGCATCTTCGGCCACGGAAACAACGGTCGGGATGGCAATTCCCCCCAGGAGGATGGCCCCCGCCAAAGCTGTCAGGCCAGTGGGTAAATCCAGTAGAATCCGCAGGTAAGGGGAGAGCACCAGAATCCCCAAAAATCCCAGCACCACTGAAGGGAGTCCTCCCAGCACTTCGACCAGGGGTTTGAGCACATCCCGCATCCAGCGGGGCGCAATCTCCGAGATATAAACCGCGCCCCCGATGCCGAAGGGCACTGCGATCAGCGTTGCTCCAATGGTCACGATCAGCGAGCCGCCGATCAGGGGCAGGATGCCGAAATAGTCTTCGATGGGATACCAGCGGCTGCTGAACAGGGTGCCAAACGAGACCTCGCCCAGGGTGGGCAGTCCCTCACGGAGCAGGAAATAGAAGATCATCCCCACGAAGACGATGGCGGAATAGCCCGATGCCTTGATCAGGCGGGTGATGATGTATTCGCGCCAGTTGAGAGAGCTTTCCATGAGAGCCTCGTGGAGCGTGGAGCGGGAAGCAGGAAGCGGGAAGCGGGAAGCAGGAAGCAGGAAGCGGGAAGCGGGAAGCAGGAAGCGGGAAGCGGGAAGCAGGAAGCGGGAAGCGGGAAGTGGGAAGCGGGAAGCAGGAAGCGGGAAGCGGGAAGCGGGAAGCGGGAAGCGGGAAGCGGGAAGCGGGAAGCGGGAAGCGGGAAGCGGGAAGCGGGAAGCGGATTTTATCCCACTCCGCTACGCTTCGTGGACTACGTTACGCATCACGTTTTCACGTTTTCACGTCTAACGTCTTCGCGCAGCATCCCCGAAGGGGGGCACGTTTCACCGAGTTTTTACCGGCACAAAACCTAACTCGGTGACAATCATCTGCGCCTCGGGGGAGAGAATCCAATTCAAGTATGCTTCGATGGCTCCGCTGGGTTCGCCGTCGGTGTACATATACAGATCGCGGGCGATGGGGTATGCGCCGCTGTCGACGGTCTCAGCCGCGGGGTAGATATAAGGGCCGCCGGCTTTTCGCGCTACGGCGACAACTTTCATATCGTGGGTGACGTAGCCCAGGCCGTCGTAGCCGATGGCGTTGGGGTTTTGCCGGATTTCGACGCTGATGCCCTCAGATGATGGCAGCAGCAATGTGCTTGGGGAAAACAGGGTCTGGTTCTCTTTATCGCCCAGGCGGAGCACCTGTTCGAGGAAATAAACGTGGGTGCCCGAATTGGTCTCGCGCGAGAGCCGCACAATGGGGCGGTCATCCCCGCCAACCTGACTCCAGTTGTCTATCTTGCCGCTGTAGATATCGGAAATCTGCTCAAGGGTGAGTTCGTCAACCGGATTGTCGAGATTGACGATCACCGCGATGGCGTCGCGGGCGATGACGAATTCCACCGGGTCTGTCCCGTTGGACTGGGCGGCTGCAATCTCTTCGGGCTTGATCTGCCGGGAGGCGTTGGCGATATCCACCGTGCCGTTGATCAGCGCAGCGATACCTGTCCCGGAGCCGCCCCCGGTGACCGAGATGCGCACTTCGGGGTGCAGTTCCTGATAGCGCTCAGCCCAGGCCAGCGCCAGGTTGACGATGGTATCGGAGCCTTTATTTTCGATTGTATCAACGGTGGAGGGGGAAACGTTCCCATCAGAGGAGGCTGACGGTGGGTTGCATCCTGCCAAAAACAGGAGCAGTACTAACAGGATAACCAAACGAATTTGTTTCATCAGCGCGGGATTATAGCCGTAAATCATGGCGTGGGCAAGTGTGGGAGGGCGGGGGCTAGAGGGTAGAGGGCAGAGGGTAGAGGGTAGAGGGGTTAGGGATCAGGGACTAGGGACAAGGGATCAGGCAGCCTAATATACTATATACTGGCTCCTGTCCTGGTTCCTGGTTCCTAGTCCCTGGTTC
This sequence comes from Chloroflexota bacterium, assembly GCA_043818215.1. Classification (GTDB taxonomy): domain Bacteria; phylum Chloroflexota; class Anaerolineae; order Anaerolineales; family UBA11858; genus JBDRGC01. Next base: position 20,703 of record JBDRGC010000023.1, read on the forward strand.
CTGGTTTCCTAGCCCCTGGTTCCTAGCCCCTAGTTCCTGGTTCCTGAGTATAATCAGTGCCATGAGCGATACACACCCCATCTTCACCATCCGAGACCTGGACTTTTACTATGGCGATTTCCTGGCCCTGAGCCAGATCAATATGGACATCCAGCCCCAAAGAGTGACCGCACTGATCGGCCCCTCTGGATGCGGCAAATCTACATTTTTGCGCTGCCTGAACCGCATGAATGATACTATCCCAGGGACGCGCGTAGAGGGGCAGATTCTGCTGGATGGGGATGATATCTACGCCCCCGATGTGGACCTGGCCTCCCTGCGCCAACGGGTGGGGATGGTGTTCCAGAAGCCCAATCCCTTCCCCCAGTCGATCTATGATAATGTAGCCTTCGGCCCGCGAGTGCTGGGTCTGACCCGCGAGCGCACCGAATTGGACGCCATCGTCGAGCGCAGCCTGCGCCGCGCCGCGGTGTGGGAGGATGTCAAAGACCTGTTGCGCGAAGACGCCTTGAGCATTTCACTGGGGCAGCAGCAACGACTGTGCATCGCGCGCGTATTGGCTGTCGAAGCTGAAGTCATCCTGATGGACGAGCCAGCCTCGGCTTTAGACCCCATCGCTACCGGCCAGATCGAAGAATTGATCCACGAGTTGAAACAGCGCTACACCATCGTCATCGTTACTCACAATATGCAGCAAGCCGCGCGCGTTTCTGATCTCACCGGATTATTCTGGCTGGGGAAGTTGGTGGAGTTCAATCCTACAGAGCAGTTATTTACTAATCCCGAGAGTGATCTGACGGAGGCCTACATCACAGGGAGGATGGGGTGATTCTTGAGCAGGGGAGCGGGGGGGCTGGGAGACACAAAAACAGAAATATCTCCCCCAGACTTGTCCTGCGAAGTCCCCGACCAAAGGGAGTGGGGAGCGTGTCGAAGGGATTGGGGGCCGGGGGGCTTTCCCAGGCAAGCCTGAATACTTACCCGGAGGCAGACCTCCGAGGTCTTCGGAGACCTCGGAGGTCTGCCCAAAACGAAGTAGGAGTTACGCACTTAGACAGAACCAGGTCAATTTTTACCGCAGAGCACGCCAAGAACGCTGAGTTTTGCGCTGTTTTAGTATTTCTCTGCGCTCTTCGCGTTCTCCGCGGTAAATTTGATCTCAACTACGTAAGTCCTGACGAAGGATGCGCCCTATGAAACGCCTGCATTGGTACGACTATATCACGATCAATATTTACTGGCTGGGCCTGGCAACGGTATCTCAAACCAACGGCTTGATCCAACCCCTGATGATCCAAAGATTCGTCGGCCCTGAGGGGCAGGGAACCGCGTATGGCAATTTGCGCCTCTACACCCTGATGGCCGCTTTGCTGGCTCAGGCACTGGCAGGTATGCTCTCGGATCGCAGCACACTTCGACTGGGGCGGCGGCGGCCTTTCATTATAGTGGGCACCCTGCTGAACATGGGCTGCATCATCGCCATTGGGGCTTCCCCAACATATTGGTTCCTCTTTCTGGCGGCGGTGTTCTCACAGATGGCCTCCAATATTGCCCACGGCGCCGAGCAGGGTCTCATCCCCGATTTAGTGCCAGAAGACCGCCGCGGCCGCTTTTCTGGTGTGAAGTCGGTTATGGAGTTGCTGCCAGTCATCATCGTTGCGCTCACGGTTGGCAGCCTGATAGCCAAAGGCATGATGTGGGCCGGCATCCTGGTAGCCATCGGCATTCTGTTTGTCAGTATGTTGATAACAATGCTCGTGCGTGAAGAGCCGTTAAAAGAAGCCCCTGAACCATTAGATTGGCAATCCTTTGGACGACTGGTAGCCATGACCCTGGTCTTTTTGGCGGTTATCCTGGGGTCGGGAGCACTTGTTAGATCGGTGGGTAACTTGCTCACCGGCGTAAGCTCTTTATCCGTTCACCTGGTCGTGATGGGCATTGTCGGACTGCTGGGGATGGTGATCGCCGTTGTTGTCGGCGTATGGGGCAGCGTGCGCATCGGCCTCGGGGGAGATGCAGCCCGGCGGCATCCGTCTTTCTCGTGGTGGGTGATCAACCGGCTGGCATTTCTCGTCGGGGCCACGAACCTCGCCGCTTTTGCGATTTACTTCCTCCAGGCCCGGCTGGGGCTGGAAGGCGACGCAGCCGCGGGGCCAGCTTCGAAATTATTGATGATTGTAGGCGTTCTGGTCTTATTATTCGCCCTGCCCAGCGGATGGCTGGCGGACAAGATTGGCCGCAAGCGATTGGTAGCCCTAAGCGGAATTGTGGCCGCCATCGGTACGCTGGTGCTCATCCTATCGCCTGACATGACTATGATCTACGTTGGCGGGTGTATCGTCGGCGCCGCCATTGGTACATTCTTCACGACCAACTGGGCGCTGGGCACGGATATAGTCCCCAAAGCGGAAGCTGGCCGCTACTTGGGCGTCTCCAACCTGGCCGGAGCGGGAGCCGGCGCCGTAGGAGCTTATATCGGAGGCCCCATCGCCGATTACTTCACCGCCCACGTCCCCCAGGCGCCAGAGACAGGATATTTACTCATCTTTGGGATTTACGGCGTTTTGTTCCTGCTCTCCTCGATTGTGTTGATGCGAGTGCAAGAGCCAGAGCGATTACTCGAAAAAATATGCCCACAAAACTAACTCCCCGCCTGCAAACGAATCTCGCCCCCGGAGCCGCCGTGACTCAGTTGGAAGGTGGCGCGTGGCGACTGAAGATTCCCCCCGGCCCCGCGGGACGCTACCGTCTCGCCCAACTGGACGATTACGCCAACCTGCCCCGCCGCGCCCTCCCCTGGCTCCCTCCGCTGACTCTCAGTCTGCGCGCCCGCGTCTCTGCGCCGGATCTGCCCGGCACCTGGGGTTTCGGCCTGTGGAACGACCCTTTCAGCCTCTCGCTGGGTTTCGGCGGCGGCACACGTCGTTTGCCTACCCTGCCCAACGCCGCCTGGTTCTTCTGCGCTTCGCCGCCCAATTATCTCTCCCTGCGCGATGACCTCCCTGCTCAAGGATTTTTGGCGCAAACTTTTCGCTCACCCTCGCTGCCCGCGCCTGTGCTGGCATTGGGACTGCCTGCCTTGCCGCTGCTGGCCTGGCCCTGGGCGGCGCGCTGGCTGCGCTCCCTCGGCAGACGCGTTATCACCCAAGATGCCGCTGCGGTGAAAGTGGATGCCACTCAATGGCATACGTATACTCTGAAATGGGGGCTAGACCGGGTCACTTTCGGGGTAGATGACCAAACCATCTTCGAGACCAAAATCACCCCCCACGGCCCGTTAGGACTTGTCCTGTGGATCGATAATCAATACGCCTCCTTCCCCCCAAATGGGCGATTATCTTATGGTACATTGCAAAACCAGGAATCGGCCTGGCTTGAAATTAAGGATATTGATGTGGTGCGTGAAACGTGAAACGGTTTTTATCCCACTCCGCTACGCTTCGGGGACGGTGTCACGCATCACGCATCACGCCTCACCCTCCACGCTCCACCCCTCCCCCCTCCACGCTCCACCCCTCCCCCCTCCCCCCTCCCCCCTCCACGCTTCACCTCACTTATACTCCTCCCGCACCGGGCTGAAAACGTCCATTACTTTGACGGGCTGGCCAAAGGTTTGGGCGCCGTGCTTCACTCCGCCGGGGATGACGTATACGTCGCCGGGTTTCAGGTTGCGGGTCTCTTCGCCGATGGTGAATTCGATCTCCCCCTCGATGACGATGCCTACCTGCTCGTGAGGGTGGCTGTGCATGGGCATGAGCGTGTTGGGGTCGAGATCAACGAGGGCCATGAGCATTTTCTGGCCCCACAATGTGCGGGCAACGATGCCAGGGATTAGTTCTTTGGGGGTGCGGCTAATGGGGTTGTGGAAGTACATGGTTTTGGTCCTTTGCTAAATCGTGGACATGATAAAAAGGTATACAGGGTAAACAGGGTATAAAGGCAATACCGCAAAAGTCACTTTTGACTTGACAAAAGGGGTTCTCAGGGCATACTGTAACTTGAATATCAAACAAGGAGCAGAAGATGAGAACCCCAAGCAGATTATACCGGACGACCCCGCTTATCTACAAATGCGAGTTGAGCCACTGTCCACAATGTAAGCAAGAATTGGTAGAAATGAACTATCTCAATGGTCTCAAAACGGTGCAGACAATGAGCCAGGTATCCACGATAGCCTACCGGCCGAAGCGCTGCACAGAACCAGGCTGTACCAGTTCCGAGGTTAGGTGGCCGTCTGCGACGTGGCAGCAAATTGCGCCGAAATACAGTATCTATGGGTACGATGTGATTGCGCAGATCGGTTGGGAACGCCAAAAGGGTCGGGTGCATTTCGAGACGATTTACAAAAACCTGAGTGAACGGATACAGATCAGGGACTCGCAAGTGCGTCATCTGTATCATCAGCGTTATTTGCCCTTACTGGCCTGCCACACCTGCACTCACCGCAGGTGCAGTGTGAGCGTCAGCATTTCAGCGAACTCGAGGCATTGGCTCAGCGGTGCGGCTTGTTGCTGACCCTGGACGGTTTGATGCCGGAAGGGGGTGAACCGCAATTGTGGGTCATCCGCGAATTACAGACAGGCTGGACACTGCGAAGCGGTTGGATGAATTGCCAGGATGAAAAGGCATTCATCGAGTTCCTGCAACCGATTGCGGCCTTGAATCTCCCCGTCAAGGCGGTGATGAGCGACAAACAACGTGCGTTGCTGCTGGCCGTGCAGGAGGTGTTTCCGAATGGGTTACATGGCTTTTGCCAGTTCCATTACTTGAACAATGCTGCTGAACCCATCGCACAAGCTGATGAACAGATGAAAATCGAACTGCTTCAGACAGTGCGGGGGGAAGTTGGAGACCTGATCCGGCAAAATATCACTCACTCTCAAACGGGCGTATACAGAAGTTAGGGGAGCACAGCAAAGCAACCACAGATTTACCCAAAGGGCACGATGTCACGGATTGCACCGATAAAACATATAAAAAAATCCGTGTACAAAATTCCTTGCCGACTTATTCGGGAACAAGTTTAATGAAATTTCGGCTCTTTGGGATTGTATCGAAAGGGAATTAATGATAATATTTTAAATGAGCCATAAAGCATAACCTTTTTCGTTTTCACAGGTCGGGATTGGTTGTTTCTCCTATGAAACCCCTATCTGAGTGAGCCACCGCCGGGGTTTCATTTGGGGCGTGTGACGGCAAAATGCCGTCATAAGCGGCTCCTTACTGGTGTTCAATCCCGAAAACCATTGAATAACAGGAGACCATACTATGGAACCCCATTCAGGTCCGTTTCGTTGGTTCAAGATTTTCACTATTTGTCTCCTATCCCTATTTTTATTCAGTCCGATATTTCAAATTCCTTCCCAGGCCGCGCCTGAACCATCTCCAGAACAGGCTGTCCAGGCCGTCCAACACGCCTGGGAACTGGCCCAGGAAATCGGGATTTACCACTTCACCACCGATGTGGAGCAGACCACATATCCAGCCCCCGCGATTGCCAATGTCGGACGCAGCAGCAGCATCCAAACCTATTATTTAGAGGGGGATGTGGATAGCCCGGCCCAAGCGTTTTACATGACCCTGTGGCAGGGAGGCGGCAACGCAGCCACCCAAAAGGACGGGATCGAAATCCGCATGGAGGGTGGTGAAGCCTACGGACGGCCTATCGGCGGTCTCTGGCAGGAAATCGATGATTTCTCGGGCCTTTTCGCGCCAGGTAGCGACCCGATGGCGTATCTGGCAGGGGCGAAAAATATCACACTCGTTTCAAGCCATACACAATACGCATTACGCTATATGTTCGACCTGGACGGCCCGGCCTTCGCGGCCCATATGCGCGATCTGCTTGAAGACCAGCTTCGCCGCTCAGGCGAACTACCTCCAGGGTTGAGTCTGGATTCATCCATCCTTTATCGTGAAATGACTGGGCTGGGTGAAATCTGGCTGGATGCCCAGGGTTTGCCGCTGCGCTTGCTCGTGGACCTGGAAATGCCTGACCCCAAAACCGGGGAGCGAGTCAGCGCCAGGATCAAAACTGATTTTTCCAATTTTGCCCAGCAGCCCGAAACCGCAATCGGGTTTATCGCTGAAATCCCCACCTGGGATTGGGGCCTCATCCTGCCCCAGGTTGCATTCTGGGGTCTCTTTTGCAGCGGGATCATCGTATTCGTTCTTTTCCGCCATTCGCAAAAAGTTTATGCCGCTCTGGTGATTGCACTCATTTTTTCGATGGTGGGCACGCCGCTGCTGCAGAGCGCGCAGGTGGCCGCGTTTTACGAGACCCAGGAGCAGAAACAACTCGAATTTGAGTCCGCTCAAAATGAACGCGCCGCCAACCAAGAAGCCAGGGATGAGTTGCTTACTTCGAGTTGGGATCCGCATCAAAATCCAGTGTTCAGTGATCAGTCTTCAGTCTTCAGTCTCCAGTCTTCAGTCCCCAATCCCCAATCACAAATCTTCAATCTCTCGCGCAGCATCCCCGACAGGGGGCAATCTCTAATCTCCAATCTCCAAGTCTCGACACCGACCTGGACGGGATTGCCGATGCGGTCGAGCAGGCCCTGGGAACCGAGATCAATGACCCGGATACCGATGGTGATACCCTCAACGATGGGGTGGAGTTCTTGCGCCTGGGGACCGATCCGCTCTCCAAAGACAGCGATGGTGACGGGATTTTTGATAATGTGGAAGTCACCGGTTTTATGGACGTCAACGGCCTGCACTGGTATTTGGACCCCAACTCGCCTGATACGAACAAGGACAGCCGTATCGATACAGAAGAATGCCATCAACTGGTGGGCCGGAATACTGTTGGCGACCGCAAATGTTCGGATACGGATGGCGACAGCACGCCGGATATTTTTGACCGTGATGATGACGGGGATGACGTAGCCGACCCGGTTGACATCTACCCAATGGGGATGGTGGATCGAGACGGCCAGCATACTAATGGCAGCAACCCCAATGCGTTTACAGATGATCACCCTTTCGAACTCAAGATCGAATCATTGCAAACCGGACTACCGGTCTTCGTTGATTTTCAGCTTCGTCCAGAAAACCCAGACCACCTGACCTACGCCTTGAATGTCCTGGATTGGCCCAGCGAAGACATCGAGGGCCAGATTCAACATGTCAAACACACGACTTTTGCCAGCGATTTTACCGATGAACAATTAACAGGCAATCCCTCCGCGGCCAATGGGGATATGCGCCTGATCCCGATGCTGGAGTTGACGATCTCTGGGGATCATGTTCCTTTTGCCCGCACGAATCCTGCCATTGATGTGGCAGTCCGCGGGGTAATTTCTGGCACCATTCAACTCGAACAGGCCAGCAGCAACCGGGATAACACCAGCCTCGATTTTTCCTTTGATGATCCAGGCCAGGATTACACCGTTAAGATTTACGAGGGCGGTTGTCCTGTCTCAGGCACGCCCGTCAAAACTTACACCAATAGATCGGATGGCGATTCAAGCACCTGGACTGGCAAAAAAGTCGTTGATTTGGCGAATGGTACTTATGCCCTGACCGTGTCGAATGGCACAGATACCGTTTGTGCTGCGATTGGCAATATCATCAACGGCCCTTATATCTACGCCATGATTGATCCGGAACCCCTGCGGCCTTATGGAATCTCGGTTCGGGAGGCCGACCAAAATGGAACCCTGATCGCATATATCCCCCTCAACATGGTTCCCGACGAAACCGGGGGCGGGCGAGTAGCCTTCTCGGCCCGGATGGCCTATGAACTGGGAACCGATGCCACCTGGGATCAGGCCCAGCAGGTCCGCATGGTCTGGATGCTGGAAATGCTGACCGATAGCTGCGATTCGAATGGCTTCGAAGAAGATTGGGCCGCCATGACCCTCAGCGACCCCACTTTGGGCATGAAAGCCGGTTCAAAAGACGCCGCCTTCCGCACCTGGTGCAGCCTGCCCGAACACCGCACCCCAGACACCTCTCGGATTGTGCATACTTATGACGATTCCTGGATTCTAACCGGGTTGGCGGTACGGGAAGATCATGGCCTGGATGTGGCCGTGGTTTATGAAGACCCCGCCCAGGGGGATGTGGCTACCAGCGAAAACCTGTGGCAACTCTCCCGCGGGCTGGCCGCCACCTTCCTGGTGGGCCGTGATTGTGAAGACAACGATGTTACCACTTATCCCGATTACGACCCGGATACGGGCAGTTGCAATGATGATACGTATCGCGATATTTCAGTCTACACCAATGGCCCGGATGGGAACACGATCGGGAATACCAATATCTACAACCGCTTCGATGCATCCGGCAGCGCGGCCGATGGCGATGACCAGCGCTGGGGCATCCCCAAAGCAGCCTTGCAGGTGGCTCGTTTTCGCTACGACAGCCAGGATTACGCCACCTATCTGGCGATGACCGAAACCCCGGACATTTTGGAAGCCAACTTCGCCCATACCGACGAACCCACCTTGCTTTTTGCCCGTGAAGAGCATTACCGCAGCGCCGACCTGGGTGCAGCCTCCAAAAGCGGAAGCGTGTTCACCGTAAATATGGTTTCCAGTAATCAACCGCTGCAAACCGTCACCGGCCTCAAATGGATGCCTTACGCCTATGATGATGATACCGGCTGGTCGCCTATCCCCATTCGAGAACTTTGGGATGATCTCATCATCCAATATGAAGACACCTTTGCCCAAACCTACCCGGAGGATACCGAAGCCGCCAACCTGGGGCGGGCCGTGGTGGCCCGTTCTTATTATGTATCCCTGATTCAGGGCCTGGTCCAACAAGTAGAAATTGGCAGTGACCTGCTCTGGCAACCCGACCTGGAAGGAGAAGCCGACGATTGGGTTTACAGCGTCGAAACTCAATTAGAGTACATCTCATTCTTTGGTTGGATTTTGGCGGACGTACTCAAGGAGGCCTTTGACACTTATGGAACAAAGTGGCGGTTTATCAACATTAGCGGCTTTTCGGTAGATTCGGGTGTGCTTAAACCCTGGCAAAGCTTGCTGCCGGTGGAAGAATTTCACGGGGCGCTAGAATCGATTGGCGAGGGGATCAAATCGGCCACCTGGGGGCCGTGGGCCAGCCTCTTCTCCGGTGGGGTTAAATCCAAAATCGGGGCCGGAATAGCCCTGGCTGGTGCTGTGGCGGTGGTTGGGTTGACGATTTATGGCATCACCCAGCAGAGCAACGCCCTGGATATCGTCTCGATGGTCATGACAGGCCTGTGGGTCATCCTGGCTATCCAGAATCTAGTCAGCACCGCGGTGCAAGTCATCAAAGCCGTACAAGAGGCTGGCAGTATGGCGGCCGCGGTCAGCAAAGGCTTATCAGAGGCTACCAGTAATATCAAATCGACCTTCAAAAGCGCCGCGGTCGTCGGGTTGATCATCAGCGTGGTTGCCACCTGGGCTGCCTTAGGCGCCCAGATTGGCCTGTCGTATGGCCTGGGGGGCGGGATGTCGAGCATTGCCCTGGGGACCGCCATCGCGGGGGCCATCGCGGCAACTGTGGTCATGGTGATTATGTTCGTTATCGCGGCCATTCCCATCGTGGGACAGATCATCGCCGCTATCATCATGCTGATCGATGCCGTCGTCAGTCTTTTTTGCACCATCTTTCTGGATGAGGAACAAGCCGAACACCCCGCGGCCGAATGGTTCTGCGGCGGTCTGCAAGGCATTGTCACCAAAGCGTTGACCGTGTTGATTTACAGCGGCAATGTGATGGTCGAACTTTACCCCGAAGATTACGACCGGTTAGAGTTTTACGACTTTTTAGCCGATGATCTGGTTGATCCTGATTTAGGGATTTCAGTGGGGAACAAGGTCAAATACAGCCTCTCGATCACCAACACCATCGATATTGCCCCCTTGCCCGATGATCTCGGAGCGGCCTATCGCTACCAATATAACGATAAACAATTACGCAGTTCTGCTTTCAGTTACGATCTATCGATTACCAATACGGTTGAATTGCACGAAAATTTAGACCGCTACACCACCACCACCGATTGGGAATACGTGGACGGCGGCAGCGAGGCAGATTGGGGCGATTTCGGCCACACCTGGCACAAAGCTGAACCGGTTTACATCAACCGCACCGTCCAGCACCCGGATGGAGTCCCCTTTGAGGTTGCCGGGATCAACCAGAGCGTCCCGCTTTACCTCCTGGAGGGCTGGGCCGTCCCTTCCCAGAACTGCATCCTGGGGATTTGCACCATCTGGACAGATCGCGGCACCGAAAATTTCAACCTGGGCAGCGGCCTGAAATTCGACGTTTTCCCGGTCACCCTGGATGAATTCTATACCCTGACATCCAAAGATGGGGGTTACGCTCTCGCCTGGTCACAATCTGGCGATGTCACTTTCCCTCGCCTGGTCGATGGTGATGGAGACGGCATTCCCTACCCTGTCGATGCCCACGACAATGTTTGGGACAATGACGGCGACGGCCTCTCGGATAGTTTCGAGGTCAAGCTGGGTTCCAACCCGGATAATAAAGACAGCGACGGGGACGGCCTGCCCGACAACCTGGAATTGATCTCTGAAACCAACCCCCTGCGCACCGACAGCGACGGGGATGGATTATCGGATGGTGCAGAAGTCTATCATCAAGATATTACCGATCATGACTCAGATGGCAATTTCACTGAATGGTTGGGGGGCTGGGAATATGGCTACAATTTAAAACCCGATGGAACCCTGCAAACCACCTGGGTTTCATCATCCCCAATGAGTACAGACAGTGATGGCGATAGCCTCACAGATTTCCAGGAAAAAACCTTTGGATTCAACCCCACCTGGATGTCAAATCCCACTATTTTGACCTTTGAATCCACCATTTCTGAGTCCGATGGGAGCGGCGGTTACACCGATTCGGACGGTTTCGCCCTGCCGGGGGATACCCTTTATTACGCCGCCTCCGTGGAGAACGAACTCTACAACCGCTGGGCGCACGGCCTGCTGGATACCGATTTTCCCGGCGTGCTCGATGATGACGCCATTGACCCTCAACCCTTCCTGCTCTATCCTTTGGAGCAGCAGGTCATCGAGGGTCAGGTGCCCGTGGCGAACACTGCGGCCTCCGGCGTCTACAACCTGACCCAGACCGCCGGCGCCCTGATCTCCGATTGGGCCGAGCTGGCTTCGGGGGCTGCCCTGTGGTATCCCTTCGAGGATGACGCCGCCGCAACCACTTACGCTGACCGCTCCGGGTCGATCCCTCCCGACGACGGCACCTGCTCGAACGCCACTCCGGGGGCGGGCTGCGTCCCCATTAAAAATGACGGCGTTTATGGCGGAAGCCTCAACTTCGATGGGACTGCCCGCGTTGCCTCAGACTACGATCCTGCGGACAACGCGTTCGCAATTTCATTGTGGTTCAAAACCACTGAGCCTAATGGCGGCCTGTTAGATACCCAAGGGTTCTGGGATCGCTGGTTGTATCTGTATGGTGGCAACGTCAAGGCCAGAATGTACAACGGAGTTTCTCACCAAATCCTGACCAGCGCGCAGACCTACAACGATGGGGATTGGCATCATGTGGTGCATACCTTTGGCGGGTCAGCCGGTGGACAGAAACTGTATGTGGACGGGCAGCGGGTCGACAGCGGGAGCTACACCACGGCCAGAGCCAGCACAAACGGGATCCGCCTCGGCTATGCCAATATCAGCGGCATTGGCTACTTCGACGGCAAAATCGATGATGTTCGACTTTTCGAGCGCGGCCTGACCTTCACAGAAGTGCAGGCAATCTTCGATACGCCCATCCTCGACCTGCGTTTCAACGAAAGTTCGGGATGGCAGGATTCCTCGCCTTTCGCAAACGATGCCTCTTGCACCGGAACCTGTCCCGATCACGTTGACGGCATCGATGGGCGGGGGGCCAATTTCAGTGGCAGTCACTATATCACTGTGCCCTCCGATGACAGCCTGAAACTCAACCAGGGCGGCTTTACCATTGGCGTCTGGATTTATCCGACCGAATCCCCGGAGTATTGTTACCAGCGTGAGTTTTACAGCCCGCCCTGCGATATCTGGAAACCCCAGCCCCAGGGCATTTTGGGATTCGGCAGCGGGGAAGACAACGCTTACCCTACCTTACAGCGGGTGGGAAACGCGCTGCGCTTTACCTACGGGGACAAACCCTATTTCACCACCGGCGATGTCCTCCAGCCCAACAAATGGAACCATGTGGCCGTGTCCTATGATGGCAGTGCTGTACTCATCTACGTTAACGGTGTGAAAGTCGCCGAAGATTCCACCACCTTCACCACGCCCCCGCCAGGGACCAAAACCCTGACAGTTGGCCGCAGTGGGACAGCCGGGACCTTCGAAGTCAAGAAAGTTCGCGTTGATGAAGAGGGCGACGGCATCGGGAAGGCCGAAATGTGTATCGCCTTTCGATCCTACGGCGGTGATTGGCAAACGGTCTTCGACCAGCAGGTGGATGGCGGACTGGTGGATGCATCTTATTTCCCCCTGCTTTACAATGTCGCCGCTGGCCCCTTCGAGTTCAATACCCTCGCGGATTTACGAGTCTGGGAGGATGATGGCGGGGAACACTGCGTCACGGTTAATAATAAAAGTGATTCCGACCCCATAGATGACGGGGATGATGGCATGGGATTCTGGTCATTCCGCACGACGGATGTCAGCAAAGGGTTCGACAAGCTCTATTCCACCGACCCCACCACGGATCCCTACCGCCACTATGGGTTGATGGGATATTCCGGCGATTCTTCCGGTCATTTCTACATGGTCTACCACAACGACTCGATACCCTTCTACGGCAAAATTGATGAGTTGCTGATCTACAACCGCCCCTTCGATGCTGACTCGGTTCTGGATATGTACCAGGCCCAGCGGCTTTCCCTGCACCTGAAATTCGACGACCCCCCCGGCGAGACCAGCTTCGTCGATTCGAGCTTTGGGCATCACAACGCCTCGTGCGGCGGCGCAGCCTGCCCTGTGGCTGGCGTTGCCGGCCGCGTTAACCAGGCCGCCATCTTCGATGGGAATGATCACCTGACCCTCGCCAACAGCGGGATCAACCGCCTGACCAACGAATTCAGCGTCGCGGCCTGGATCAGGCCGGAGAGCGTCAGCGGCTACCACCGTATTCTTTCTACGGCACGTACCAACAGCCACAACGGGTTTGCATTTGGCACTTACAACGACGGCCTGAGCTTCACAACCTTTGGGAAAAAGGATTACGCCCTGACCGGATTGGGCCTTGTGACCGGGAAATGGACTCACGTCGCCGCGGTGATGGACGAAAACAACGCTGTCAGTTTCTACGTCAATGGCGTATTCCAGGACATCGTCGCCGGGTCATCCCCCGCGAGCGCGGATACCGACGATGCCCTCCTGGTGGGCGCGACCACCGATAGCGGAAGCAGCGTCCGGATTCAGACCTTCAATGGCCGCATCGATGACCTCTACGTCTTCTCGAACGCCCTCAGCGAAGCCGGGATTCTAAATCTTTACCAGAATGCCCCCGCCTTCCAACTCCACCTCGATGAAACCCAGAGCGCAACCGGTTTTTCAGATGATGCCAACCCCTCCCGAATGGTCTCCTGCACTGGCAGCCATTGCCCGCAGGTTGGTTTTGGTGTAGACGGCCAACTGGGGACCGCTGCCCAGTTTGATGGGGTCGATGATTATATCTACACGCCATACAGTCAACAAACCACTGGAGATTTCTCCATCTCTGCCTGGGTGCGGCCCACCGCAATCCGGGACGGTCAGCAACCCATCTTTGTTCACTATGCCACATCCTACGCAAACTTTGGGTTATTCATCAAGCCAGATTCGATGATTCCCCAGTTCCTGGCCCACGGTTGTGCTGGGGGGAGCGAGACAGTTCTCGATTCAGGATCCGCACTCATTATGAATTCCTGGAACCACATCGTAGGCACTTATAGCGGCGGGACGATGACGATCTATATCAACGGTGCCCCCCAAGGCAGCCAGAATTGGAACCGGTGCCAAAACCCTGGCCCGTTCTGGGTTGGCGGGAATGTGCCTGATACGGTGCCTTTTGCCGGTCAACTGGATGAAGTCACCCTCTACAATCACGCCCTCTCACGGCAAATGATCGCCGAGATTTTCAACTACCAGGGCAAATGGGTTCAAGAACGTCAGAGCCACAATATCGCCATCGATGACGATAACCCCACCGTGACCCTGGAAACCACCGGCGACCGCCTGCCGGACACCGATGTCCAGATGCTGGTCATCGCCAGCGACCCCACTTCGGGCATCCAAAGTGTCCAGTTCGGCGTACAGGCTCCTGGGCAGAGCAGCTACACCTGGAGCGACGCGCCTCCCTGTCAGGATGCCGCCGCCGAGACCGCCTGGTGTCCCACCTTCAACCCCGCTGGCGAAGGGGCTTATAGCCTGCGCGCCAAAGTCACCGATTTGGTCGGCCATATTTCCACAACCGATGCCACCGTTTATGTGGACAATCAATCGCCCACCGCCACTTTCGATTTCACCGCCAACGCACTCCTGCTCCCCACCCTCTCGGATACCCAGCCCAACACCTGGGAACTTGCTCTTTCAGGGATGATCAGCGATCCGGATATCGGTTCGGAGGCGGGCAGCGGGGTGGCCGCCAGCAGCCTCCAGGTAAGCGTTTTCAATGAAAATGGAACCCTGGTCGGCCCAGCACCGCAGCCCCCGACTTTGAACGGGGACAATTGGAGCCTGGATTACGATATCGCCGAACCCTACCCCAGCGGCATTTTCACCGTCACCCTGACTGCCACGGATAAGATCGTTTTACGGGCTGGATTGGATGATTCTCAACTAGATCGACATTCCCTTGAGACCTCCCGGTTGATTCAGATCGATGCCACACCCGCGGCGGGGTACCTGGATTTGGGAGGGGTTACAGCTCTCATCACGGACACTCAAACCCTGGAAGGGCAGGCCACCGAGCGTCCCGTTCACCTGCGCGTGGCATGGAATACCGACGCCCACGCCGACCAACTTGGGCTGGCAATCACCTGCAATGGCTTGATCCAGCACCAATTCCAGCCGGGGACTCTCCAACCTTTAGCCGATTCTTACTCCTGGAGCGGCGACGTCCACCGCGGCGCGGCCTGTCAGATCCATCTCACCGATACCGGCGGGGATGGCGGCACCAGTGGGACTATCGAGGCCTGCGGAGAAGAAATCGCCGACTGGGATGCGAGTTTCGGCGGGGGGCAGGTAGTCAACTTTACGGCAGTTGCCGATGCCTGCGGCCCCTCCCTGGATGTGGCCGGGGTCGCGGGGGTCGAAACGGCCCTCGTCTCGGTGCTGCCCGGTTCGCCGTTTTACAACCAGGAACCCATCCCTGGGGCAACCCTACACCTGCCCTTTGACGATGTTCCCACAGCCAACGGAACACTTAGTTTCCGCGATATCTCTGGCGAAAACCGCAACGGCACCTGTACCGGGATCGCCTGTCCAACATGGGGACAGCCCGGCCACGTTGGCAGAGCGGTGTCCTTTTCTGGGGCGCAATGGATCGATAGCACCAACTTCGATATCGACGATGACTTCACCCTGTCCCTGTGGATCAACCCGCTCGCGACCAGCGATGGACAGTCTTTCATCGGAAAACACACCTACGGAGGTTCCAACCTGATCGTTTTCGGTTTTTGGAACGGTGGTTATAGCTTCCGCATCCGCAGTGATTCTTACGATGCGGGCACAAAAACAACCGGCTGGCAGCATCTCGTTGTGGTCGGCCAAAAGACCTCCGCCACCACTACCCTCGTGACGGTCTATAAAGACAACCAACTTCTCTGGCAGCATACTTTGAATGCTGTGGTGGGGAATGTATCTGGCAAACCCTGGAGCTTCGGCCAGGAATGGGATGGTAATACCCGCAGCGATTATTTCTCCGGCCTGATGGATGAGGCGCGTTTCTTCGACCGGGCCATGGACGCCGCCGAAATTAGCGAACTTAATATGGGAGCCAACCCGGTGCTGCACCTGCCCCTGGACGAATCCTGGGCCAGCAACGGAACGGCCCTCCCAGATCAATCAGGCTGGGCGCATGACGGCTGGCTCTCTGCCGGCATAGGTGACATGGTCAATAAGGCCGCCCCAGGCGGGGTTGGCCCCTACGCCCTCGATTTCGACGGGAGCGACGACCACATCACCATCCCGGATAGCAACGCCCTGGATTTGGAACAGTTCAGCGTTGGGTTGTGGGTCAGGCCGGACACGTGGTCATATTCCGTGGATAACCCCCTGATTCTGAAGGGCAACCAAAGCGGGAATAACCTCAACTATGGCATTTATATCACCGCTCAAGGGAAGCTCAGTTTCCGTTTTTATGATGCTTCTTGCACGACCCTGCACGCGGTAGAAGACGGCGTTGCCCCTCTCCATCAATGGAGCCACATCCTAGCAACTTACGATGGGACACAAGTGAGCATTTATCGAAATGGTCAGGTTGTCAAAACAGAAGCGGTTTCTGGGGGAGTCTGTCAAAATAATGATCCGGTGTGGATTGGCGAAACCCCAGGTGGGGTGACCACATACGAGGGCCTGATTGACGATGTGATCCTTTACCCGCGAGTGATTTCTGAACCTGAAGTGGAGAGTCTCTACGCGGCTGGTTGGCAATCGACTACCACAACACCGACAGGGGTCGGGGTGGAACTTTCCGATTGGAACACGAGCATCCCCGCCGGGCTAGAAGGAACTTTCCGATTAGATTTACGCGGCGAGGACATGAACGCTTTGGTCAGCAAACCCGAGGCGGCTTGGCAGGGCGAGATCGACACTCTGGATCCACGAGTGACGCTGGATGCCCAGGTCAGCGGCGACACCGTCCAATACACCACCATCGCCGCCGACTGGAACCTGACCGAAAGTGGCTATAACACGCCCTGCGGTGCGGGGATCATCGACCAGCGGGAATATTTCGAGTCTCCCTGGTATCAGGCCTTGGGCACTGGCGAGCAGCGTGTTTATCAGCTAACGACACAATGCGAACACTCCATCGCGGAATTATCCGGCGAAGTTGGGGCCTACGATACCCCCGGACTATCTTATGGCGTTGCCGTCAGTTCCACTCTGTCGTATATCGCCGATGGGGAGGGTGGTCTGCAAATCGTGGACGTCTCTAACCCCGTTCAGCCCCAATTCGTCGGTTCTCTGGGTGGGATATATCCCTGGGCCGTGGCAGTCGCACCCGGGGGGGCAGTGTTGATACCTGATCTGATGGTCGACAGCATTGCCGTAGAACCGGCTTCCCCGGAGATCAACCAGGCCTTCATCGTCAGTGTGACGGTCCGCAACCAGGGGGCTGGCACGGCCTGGAATTTCACCACTGCAATTTATCAGGATGCCCAACCCGCGGCCTGTGAGGGGTCGATCCCCCAATGGACGGCTGCCATCCCGCGGCTGGATGCCGGTCAATCCGCGGTGGTGGCCTTCTCCCACTCCGGGTTTTCGTCTTTCACCCCCCACACCCTCTACGCCCAGGCGGATTCCGGCTGCATGGTCGCCGAGTCCGACGAAGCGAACAATATCGCCGGCCCGCTGTACATCACCGCTGTCCAATCGGACCTGGTGGTCGAAAGTTTGAGTTTCGATCCGGTTTCCCCGTTTGAAAACCAGCCCTTCACCATTACCGCGGTGATCTCCAATACGGGCACCGGGGCAGCGGCGACTTTTAGCACCACGATCTATATTGACCAGGCAATTGGATTCACAGACTGCAACGTTCCTGGCTGGGCTACTATGTCCGTATCATCGTTAGCGGCAGGCACTTCTACGGAGGTGGTCTTTAACCATTCTGGGCTCTCAGCCACGGGGGATTACGAAGTGATTGCTTATGCCGATTCGGGCTGCGATGTGGCCGAAAGCCAGGAACTGAATAACCTTGCCGGCGATTGGGTCACTGTAGTCACAGCACCTAAACCGGATTTACTTATCACGCTTATTACCTCAGAAACCAACTCTCCCATCATCAATCAGCCCTTTGTCGTCACTACCACCGTCCACAACCAGGGAACTGCGGCCAGTGGTGCTTTTACAACGACGGTCTTTTTGGACGAACAACCGTTAGCATGCCCGAATCTGACAGGACAGTTTGATGCCACCCGCATCACCAACCTCGATCCGGGCGAATCGGCCACCATCACATTCACCCATCCTGGGATATCAACGTATGGCGGGCACTTTATCACATCTCAGGCTGACAGCCATTGTGAGGTGATTGAATCAATCGAGACCAACAACACTTCCACCAGGCTTAATTTGAACGTAGTTGATCCTAACAAGCCAGACTTAACGATAGAAAACATCGTCACCCATCCGATAACCCCCACGATTAACCAATCCTTTATCATCAGTGTAACTTTGAAGAACCAGGGGCTGGGAATTGCTGTAGATTTCTATGGATACATTATGACTGCCATCTATCAGGATAAAGTACCTTCGAATTGTGATGAAGGTACTCTATGGATCTATACCGGTCCGCTCAACCCTGGTGAAACCAGGATCATTACCAGGACGCTGGCTGGGATATCCACGCCAGGGCCACACCAGTTTTATGCAAATGTCGATTCCGCATGTGAAATCTCAGAATCTAACGAAGACAATAACATCTTTGGGCCGATCACTGTAACAGCAAGAGCACCCGATCTCATCGTCGAAGAAATCGCCACCCAACCCATCACGCCAACAATCAACCAATCTCTGGTGGTCAGTGTCACGATCAAAAATCAGGGGTTGGAGGCAGCTCAAAACTTCGATACAACTTTCTACTTCGACCATATCCCCTCCCAATGTGATGAGGGCGCGCCGGACTGGTATTTTGCTCATACCGATTACCTGACCGCTGGCGTTTCCACCGTGGTCACAATGACGTATCCCGGTTTCAACAGTACCGGAACGCATCAGATTTACGCTCAGGCGGATGGCGCTTGCCAGGTGACTGAGGCCGACGAGGACAATAATATCTATGGCCCCCATGATGTTACCGTTTCCAGCTCGGGACCAGCCCCCGACCTGATCATCGAGGCCCTGGATACCCAGCCCGCCGCGCCGGGCGTCAACCAGCCTTTCAGCATTACCGTACTCGTCAAGAACCAGGGCTTGCTGGGAACCGGCTCGTTCGACACCGGTGTCTTCATCAACGAGCAGCCCACAGGCGGATGCCATGATATACCCTGGGATTACCAGATGATCTCGCTTGCAGCGGGGATCTCGACTACCCTGACGTTCGAACACCCCGGATTGATCGAGGGCGGCCCGAACGACATCTATGCCATGGCCGATGTATGGTGTACTGAAATAGAATCGAACGAATCCAACAATATCTTCGGCCCAATCACAATCGATGTGGCCGCATTGGATGGAAACCGCCGCCAGTCCTACGCCGGAGACTTCGCCTGGCCAGGGAAACCCCTCCTGGCGGTTTTCTCTCGGCTGGTATTTCGCCCAGGGTCGGGACAGCCCGTTGCGGGTCAGGTTGAGCCGTCCATGCAAGCATCAACCCCAACACTAACCAGCGTCTATACGTACACCTACGCTTATATCGCCGATGTCAGCTATGGGCTGAGGATCGTCGATGTCAGCGATCCGGCTTCCCCTGCACAGGTGGGCGCGCTGCCACTCCCCGGCCCAATGCGGAACATCGTCGTGGCGGGCGATTATGCCTATCTGGTCAGTCAATTCAACGGGTTATTTGTGGTCGATATCTCCAATCCGGGTTATCCGGGTCTGCTGGATTCTTACGCTACCCCGGGCCACACCGAAGGTCTGGATGTCAGCGGCGGATACGCCTACGTGGCCGACAGGTTGGCGGGCTTGCAGGTGATCGATGTCAGCGACCCCAACGCCCTGCAATGGAAAGCCGTTTACAACACGCCGGGATACGCCTATGGTGTGGATATGGTTGGCGGGTACGCTTATGTAGCCGATGGCAGCGGTGGTTTGCAGGTGCTCGATATCTCGAATCCGTCGAGTCCCCAGTTTGTGGGAGAACTCGATTCTATATACGCTGTTGACATAGATGTGAACGGCAACACTGCCTATATTGTGACCGGCTCGCAGGGGCTGGCCGTGGTCGATATCTCCGATCCGGCTAATCCTGAACTCGAACGCTGGTTCAACACCCCCGGTTACGCGCAAGATGTGGTCTTCTCGGGGGAACTGGCCTATATTGCGGATCAAGACAGCGGGCTGCGGGTGATCAACCCTACCGAACACATACCCGAAGCCACGGCTTGCGACACCGCCGGGCATTGCACCACAGTGGAAATGACTCACTCCGCGGCCGATTTGGTGCAAGTTGCCCTGGATCGAAATCCGCAGGCCGAGATACATTTCCCATTGGCCGCGCCGCCGCTCTCGGTGGAAATTCTCAACCTGCCGTCTGTCCTGGACAGCACCGCTCCCTTCACCATCACCGGCCATGCCACCAGCACCCTGACCACCCTGGAGTTGATCACGGTCACAGTGGATGGCACGGCGTTGATGGTTACAGGCTGGGTCAGCGGCACGCAAGAGAGTGATTGGAATGCCGGTTGGACTCCCGCCGGGGATGGGCCGCACCTCGTCCGGGCTGATGTTTTGGGTGCCTATGGCAGCACGGCCAGCGAGACCGTCACGGTGACGGTGGATACCCTGGCGCCAACCGTCAATATCTCACCGACGGTTTACACTAGTGCGGATTATTACGAGCCGCGCACCATCAACCTGCGCGGGGAGTATGCGGATGCGGGCGGGGTGGCGAGTGTCGAGTGGCGAGTGGCGGATGGCGAGTGGCGGGTGGCGAGTGGCGAGTGGCGGGTGGCGGGTGGCGAATGGCGGGGGGGCTGGTCGTTGGATGCTGGGCCGCTGCCGGATAATGAGACTTTCACCGTTTATGCACGCGCCACCGATATCGCCGGACATACTACTGAGATTAGCGAAACCGTCACCGTGGATGTGCTGCCGCCGGAGGCCGTTACCCTGACCCTGACCGGGAACGGCAGCCCTCTCGCCCCCGGCGAAATCCTGCCAACTGCGGCGGCCAACTTCGTCCTGACCTGGGATGCCAGCAGCGACGGCAGCGGGCTGGACGACTATCAAGTCCGCTGGACGACCCAGGTCACGGACACGATCTCGGCGGAATTCACGCACACGGTTCCCACAACCGGCCCGTTGACCTCTGTCTACGCGGCTGTGGATGGGCAAAAGGTCTCTGTTGAGTTGGGCAGCCGGGATACACTCGGTAACCAGCGCTGGCAGAGTTTCGGCAGCGTGTTTGTGGACAGCCAGCTTGCGCTAGATTACATCGCCATGAATGTAGGGGATGAGGGTATGTACCGCGGCTGGATGGAGTCAGACTGCACCGATCTGGGGATTGACCGGCGGGCCAACCGCATTTATGGCAATATCCCCGCACAAGAACTCTTCGCCTCTTGGAATGCGGGAGCTTTGCGTCTGGCCTGGATTGGCGGCAACTGGTACGCCGATGGCGACCTGTTCCTCTACCTGGATACAGCCGCAGGCGGTACGAACCAGGTCTATGATCCCTTCGGCGCTACCTACGACATCACCCTGCCCGATGGGATGCTGGCGGATTACCTCGTGTGGGTGCAGGACGGGGAGACAGCCAGTTTGCTCCACTGGGAGGGGGGTTGGGTGGTTGCCAGTGATCAGTTACCAGTAAGCAGTTTTCAGTTTTCAGTGGTCAGTGGTTGGCGGTTACGGATTTGTATTTGCCTTTAGATATGATTGGACTGCACGCCGGGGATAGCTTCAGCCTGCTGGGAATTGCCACCGAGAACGATTCGCTCAACATCTGGGCGACTCTGCCAAATGCAAATCCGGTCAACAGCAAAAAGGCCCTGGGGCGATTGTTCACCCTGGACGAAGAGAACGACTTCCAACTCAGCCATGCTTACCACTGGGATGCCCTGAGCGCTGGGATTTGCCCGAATGGGAGCATCACACCGGCCGCAGGCGCTTACCTGGATACGGAGGTGCAGGTCAATCTCTCGGCTGACCCGGCTGGAGCCAGCTTCAACCTGATGGGGGATGGTCTCTTCTGGCTGCAAAACCTGCTTTTGGGCAGTCCGCCCGCCGATGTGACCACCCAACTGGATTTCCTGGCGGGCGATCAAACCCCGCTCCATCACGAGCAAACCGTCACGTATACCCTCTCTTATCGCAATCGCGGTTCAGACATAGCTTACGGCGTTTTTGCAAATGTTGAAGCTCTATTTGCCATGACACTGCCGGGCGGGAATTCGGTACCCATCGGAGATATTCCTCCCGGTGCGGATGGTGAGGTCACTTTCACGGGCGTGGTGGATACCAACATCAGCGCTGAACCCTGGGCAGGGGTAGCCATAGAAATCTTCGACGCCGCCCATCCGGATTCGGGGAACCCCATCGAGTGGTTGTGGACCCATCACCGGGTGGACAACACCGGGCCGGAATTCTTCGGCGCCCAGCAGCCGGCCTATCTCCTGGGGCCAGGGATGAATACCCTGCGAGGTTACGCCTACGATCCTGCCGGGGTCAAGGATCTGACGGTACAGGTTCAGGGCAGCGGCCAGACTTTCGACTGTCCAGATTCCACACCAATGGATGGAACCTGGTCGTGTGATTGGGAAGTCAGCGGTCAAAATAACGACCTGTTCACCCTACAACTCCAGGCCACAGATGGCTTCGGCCTGACCAGCGGCTGGAGTCCGGGACAAACTTTCTTGCTGGATAAGCAGGCCCCCATCGTCACTCTGGATATTAGCGTTACGAGTGTGTTTTCCGGCAGCCTCGTTCACGGATCACGTTTCACGCTTTACGGGGATGTCGAGGACAACGGCGGATTGGGCCGGGTGGATGTCTGCGTTGATGGGGATTGCCAGCAGGCCGACCTGCGCTTGCAGCCTGGTCAGGGAGCGGTGACGGTTGCGGATACCCCCGGGACGCCGGTCGCTATCAATAACGGGACCCCCTGCAATGGTAGCGAGATACTGGTCACTTTTGGGGTGGCAGAATCCTTCGCGGTTGGTAACGTCCAACTCGGCTTCGTCGCAGAACACGAGCGGCGGGATGATCTGCGGGTCACTTTGATATCCCCGTTGGGGACGGCTGTCCAGTTGCTGACTGACGATGGCATCTCCGGGACGGATTTCCGGCATGCCGATTTCTGGTTCGCTGATGCCGCCCCCCTTGATTTCAGCCAGGCACTTGGCGATCACGATCCGGGCGCGCCGGATTATGAACATTTCGCCCGGCCAGACCAGCCTTTGAGCGCGTTTTGGGGCCAGGCAGCGCAGGGAGATTGGACGCTAGAGATTTGCGACTTGAATCCGAACACGGACGACGGGGCTTACTTGAGCAGCCAGTTGACTTTGATACCTCAAGAAACGCATAGCAAATCCGGGCGTTGGTCTCAACAAGTTCAAATTTCAGATACAGATGGCCTAGATTACGTCACCAAAGAGATCAGGGTTTATGGGCAGGATTTGGTCGGCAACCGCACGGGGAACCCGCTGGCGTTGGATTTGATCATCGACAGTGTGGCGCCGGTCATCACGGTGACAGCGGAAATTACGCAAGGTACGTTGGGTGACACGGTTGTGGTGTTGGGCGGAGTTGTGACCGATGGCGGGCCGGCGACGAATCTCAGCGTGCATGTCTACCCGCCGGAAGGAACGCCATACAGCGTTCGGGCCGCTCGAAATGGGGACGGCTGGGAATTCGAGTTGGACTTCACACTCGTGGGGACGTACACGCTGTGGGTCAATGCCAGCGACCTGGCGGGGAACGCTGCCACGACCGGGCCGTTCGAAGTGGTTGTCCGACCACCCACACAGGTTTTCTTGCCGTTGGTCTTGAGTAATTCCGCCGCCGGGCAGGGTGTGCATGGCCCCGATCTGGTCGTCGAGCATATCCTGGTCACCCAAAACAATGTCCAAATTATCATTGCCAACCACGGCAATGCGCCCGTAGCAGACGCCTTCTGGGTTGATCTGTATATCGACCCAGACCCGATTCCGACTGCTGTCAACCAGACCTGGGACATGCTGTGCTATGAGGGATTGGCTTGGGGTGTGACCGATGTGTCCTCGCTGATTCCAGGAGGCACACTTACAATAGACATGAATCACCCCAGCTTCAGGCCGGATTACAGCCTGCTCTATGACGATTTTGATCCGGCGATGGCGATCTACGTTCAGGTAGACTCTTATGCCAGCACGACCTACGGCGGGGTTCTGGAAAGCCACGAGGTCGAGGGCACGGCTTATAACAATATTTCTGGGCCGACTTTCCCCTTGCCCATCAGCCTGGATCAGGATATTCTGCAATTTATGCAATCATCCCCAACACAGGATGAGATCAACTTGCTTCCTGAGCGTTAATCAAAGGACTTGTTGCTCAATAAAAAAAGTAAGCTTTTGTACACGGATTCCACGGAGCAACACGGATCTATCTTTGTTTTGTATAAAAATATCCGTGGAATCCGTGACATCGTGCCCGAAGGGTAAATCCGTGTACAAAAAAACCGTCATCGTTATTGGGGAATAACTCTAAAGGATAAACAGCCATGAAACGGAACTTTATTATTGCCCTGCTTATTGCTTTGTTCTTGCTTGCAAGCGTTGGCGGCGTTGGATACATGACCAGCTACGCTCGCGATAGCGTTTCCATTGGGGACGTTGTTCTACCACCGCGCCCCTCACCCAATCCTAAAATCACACCTGCTCCTCCTGCCTCTCCACTTCCCGATCTTCCCGATCTTAGCATTGGATTAATCGCTTACCCCTCAGAAGCAATAATCGGTGACAGAGTGATGTTCACGATCAACCTGGTCAATCCAGAGAAAATCAAGGCCAGGGGAGTGGATGTTTTGGGGTTGATCCCTGATGTGTTCGATGTTCTGGATATCACTACCACGCATGGGGATGCTAGTTTCAATTCCAGGTCTCATAATGTCAAAACCAGTATCCGGCCGTTGCCACCTGAGACAAGTGTCACAATTATCATTTCCGCGCGAGTAAATCCCCAGGCTGTCATTGGAACAACGTATTACACGGCTGCCAGGGTATTCTATGGAAAGCAACCCGACACCAGGCAATTTTTCTCGAATTGGGTAGCGGTCAGTATCAGTGGGGAATGAGGATCGGGTTTTTATGTGCGCAGTATCTCTCACTTCAGTAGTGACCCGTTCACGTCTTGCATCCTTCCACGGCAAATCCCAGAGACCCAATAGTCCTTGAAAATGAGCAGCATTTTTAGCCTATGATCTGACGAATGTGCGGGGGCAGCGTTATCGGCTCATCGCTCCAGGCTACGGCGGCCAACAAACGTTCGCGGGCGGCAGCCAGCGTCTCAGCACTGTTGGCGTGTATGGTCAGCAAAGGCTGGCCTTGGTTCACTCGATCGCCGACCTTGGCATGATGGACTATGCCCACGCTGTAGTCGATGGAGTCGCTCTTTTTGGTGCGTCCGCCGCCGAGCATAACGCTGGTCTTGCCCACTTCGATGGCGTCTAGCGCGGCGATATAACCGCTTTGCGGCGCGGGCACGGTCTCGACCAGGGGGGCTTGGGGCAGCAGATCGGGATCATGAATAACGGCCGGATCGCCGCCTTGTGCCGTGATCCATTCCACAAACTTCACCCAGGCGGAACCGTCATCCAGTGCCCGGGCCAGCATGGTTTTGGCCTCGTCCAGACTTGATGCTTTGCCCGAAAGCTGCACCATCTTCCCGGCCA
Organism: Chloroflexota bacterium; assembly: GCA_043818215.1. GTDB lineage: Bacteria > Chloroflexota > Anaerolineae > Anaerolineales > UBA11858 > JBDRGC01. Next base: position 46,422 of record JBDRGC010000023.1, read on the forward strand.
CAGTGAGGCAGTGCTGGCGGAAATCTTCCGGCCCCCTGCCGTGCAAAGTCTCGATTGCTTCCTTCACCTCAAGAGCATTGCCCACAGCATTACCCAGGGGCTGATCCATATCGGCGATAACGGCCGCGACCTGGCGATCCACGCCGCGCCCGATCTCCATCATGAGATTCGCCAGCGCCACTGCCTCTGCCTCGGTCTTCATAAAAGCGCCGCGCCCGACCTTCACATCCAGGACGATAGCATTTGCGCCAGAAGCGATCTTCTTGCTCATGATGCTACCGGCGATAAGGGGCAGGCTCTCGACGGTGGCGGTGACATCCCGCAAGGCATAGAGCTTGCCATCCGCCGGGGCTAGATCGACGCTTTGGCCGGATACGACGATGCCGTGTTCAGCCAGCATCTCCAAGAATTCCCTGGTAGTGAGGTTGGCATTGAAGCCGCGGATCGATTCCAATTTATCGACCGTGCCGCCCGAAAAGCCCAGCCCCCGCCCGCTCACTTTGCCCACCGGCAGGCCGCAGCTAGCGACCAAAGGTGCCACAACCAACGTCGTTTTATCGCCTACACCGCCCGTAGAGTGTTTGTCTACTACCATGGGCGCGATGTCATGTAGATCGAGCATATCGCCGCTTTGGGCTATGTGCATGGTGTAAGCGGTTGCCTCCTCATCTGTCATGCCCCGCAGCACCACGGCCATACACCAGGCGCTGGCCTGGTAATCGGGGATGTCTCCATTGGTATAGCCTTCGACGAAATACTTGATTTCCTCGTTGCTGAGTTCTTTGCCGTCTCGTTTTTTGGCGATGATTTCGACGATATTCATGGTTATTATTCCTTGCCACGATGTTGTGTCGGAGATCTTGGAGTAGGACTATTCGCGCTGAGTGAACATGGCCGCATTTTGCCGTACTAAAGCAAAAGGTGCGCGCATGCCCTTTAGAGAAGGCATTACCGGGCAGGACATGAGCACATCGAAAATGGGCAGAAAATCCCCTTTTGCGACTCCCAAAAAAATGTCGAGTTTCGATTGTTGTGCTATGCGTATTGTGCAGTCAAAACGAAAGACGCCGACAAACGCAGTTGTGGGATACATCTTTCGGTTAGGTTCGTTGACATCATAATACGGCGCTTCGCTGGCCGGGGGCAGAAGATGATAGGCAATGATCTGCCTGGTTTGGATATGCAAAACGGAAGATTTGAAGGTTTTCGTAGATTGTCCGGCGCCAAATATCATGGTTTGTGCATCCGTGATGCTCATATATGTAGGCGTCATTCCTGTTTGCATCCAGGTGCTGACGCGAATGGCCTGTTTGGAAATAAGCTGTCCCCAAATTAATTTCTGCGGGGTGTATATCATCACCGGTGAGAGTTTTTCATCCTCCGTGGGAATGTATGCCTGGACAGTCGGTTGTGGGGTCATGGTTTCCTCTTGATTATTAATAGAGTTGTTACAGAATAAGAATTTGAGCTCTTGAAATTCATATCTGGACACAGATTCAAACAGATTTACTCTTCGGGCACTATAGATGACTGCACTGAAAAAACTCTCTTACCGCGGAGAACGCAGTACCCCTTCGGGTATGCTTCGCGAAGAACGCAGAGAAAAACCTAAAACCAAGTTTAGGAATTCATGCCAGAATCTGAGCAAAGTTCCGAAATCTTAATTTGACAATGGCACATTAAACATTTGTTCTATCAAAACAAGCTAGTTCGCTGGTTGAGTAGGCATCTTTTCGCCGTATCGAAACCAAGAACGGGTTCTGCGTATGCCGCTCCGCCTTGATTTCGATACGCTCTGCTACTCAATCAGCGGCTCCGCTTTTTACTATACGAAAATGTGACAATGTCACATTAAACTGATTTTCAATAATCTCAGCGATCTCCGCGTGCTCTGCGGTGAAATAACCTTTTTTCAGTGGACTCATCCACTTAATCCGCAAAATCTGCGTTCTATTCAACGCCGGTTGATTACTAACTGCAAATCTAAGTCAAAACGAGCAGCGGCGAGATGCTTTCGCACTTGTGAATGCGTTGAATGATTTCAGCCAAAAGTGGAGCAATGGAAAGCACTACCAACTTAGGGTGCTGCTTTTCTATGGGCACGGGAATTGAGTTGGTGACCACCAATTTTTCGATGCGCTCGCCGGCGTCTAGATATTCCAACGCTGAAGGCAGCAATACCGGGTGGGTGATGGCAAAGCAGGTCTTGCCCGTGGCTCCTTTGGCGTACAGTGCGTCAATCTGTTTCAGCACACTGCCCCCCGCGATCAAGTCGTCGATTACAATGGGACGGCGTCCCCGGATATCGCCCACCACGTGGACAGTTTCCGTCTCCGAGAAGCTGGTGCGCCGTTTATGCATCACCACCAGGGGCAGGTGAAGGGATTCGGCGTATTTCCCGGCCAGACTGGCACGTCCCACGTCGGGGCTGACAATGGCGGCGTTCTCGAATTCAGGCTTGCGGAAATAATCGGCCAGCAGATTCACCGCCGAGAGTGGATCAACGGGGATATTGAAAAAGCCTTGAATCGCCCGGCTGTGGATGTCTACGAAGATCACCCGGCTGGCACCCTGGTTTTCGAGCAGGTTGGCAACCACGCGGGCGCTGATCGCCTCCCGCCCGCGAGCCATGCGTTCCTGCCGGGCATACGGAAAATAGGGCATCACCACACTGACGCTGTTGGCGCTGGCCCGCCGGAAAGCATCCAGAAGCAGCAGTAATTCCACCAGATTATCATTGACCGGCACAGAACAGGGCTGTATCAGGAAGATATCTTGTCCCCGCACAACCTCGTCGATCATAACGTGGATTTCGCTGTCCGGCAAAATTTGAGTTGAGCATTTGCTCAAAGGAACCTTGAGTATGGCTGCAATTTCTTGCGCCAGTTCCGGGTGCGCGGACCCCGAAAAGATGCGCAAGGTTTTATTTTCCGTCATTGGTTGCCTCCTCGGTTTATGCTCAGTTTTGGTGGTGGTTAGATGGTAAGTGATGACCAAATTACAAAATGCTCTAGGCCGCCGTCCTTTGCGAAGCATCCCTGTGGGACAGCGGCGGGGACGCCGCTGGGAGCATCTTGAAATAGCCCGTCACAAAACTTTTTTACCACTGACTCAGTTTTTAGTCATACGCAGTTTGTAGTAGCGCACGGGAGTGCGCCCTCCCCAGACACAAATCCGCCAATTCTGCAAATCCGTGCAATTCACACCGCCGCTCGAATGGCACGCTCGTAGTCAGCGCGCTCCTGCAATTGTTGGCGCAGCGTTTGGATATCGCCGGGGAGGAACCTGATGGCGAACAAATAGAAAACGAAGCACAACAGCCAAGTCGTAATGCAAATTGTCAATATTGCGGTGTGCAGGTTGCTGGCATCCGCGATGATGCCTGCCAGCAAGGGTGCCAGGGCTGCTCCGCCGTTTTCGATGAAATACTGGATGGACAGCGCGGTGCTGCGCACTTCCGGCAGGGTGACATCGTAAACAGTGGAGATGACATTGGGAGATGATAGTGGTATGAATAGCGCTGTGAGGCACAGTAATATGAAGAACAGCGTGCGATTTTCTACCGGCACACTCATGGTGAAGAACAAGAAGATCGCGCCGGTCAGCACGCCGACCATGGCAACGATAATGCGTCCATTGAGCGTCCGCTTGAACATATAATCGCCCAGCGCCCCGCCAAGAAAATAACCGCCCGCCAGTATCAAGACTGCTGGTGCCATAGTTAGCAGGACGCTGTTCTCGTCGTAGCCGCGCTCCTCGGCCAGATAAGTGAAGAACCAATAGGTGATCACATTCCACGGGAACACACCGGCAAAACCTTGCAGGAACATGAACCATAGGCTGCGTTTCTTGAACAATCCTAAGGCCTGTTCTTTGCTGAAGCGGTAAACCCCCATTTCCTCGAGATTCTCGAGCGCGGGTTCGCTTTTCCCGCGCGGCACATCGCGTACCCCGAAGAAAATGACGATTGCCAGCAAGATGCCCAACCCGCCTGTAATGTAGAACACGTTGCGCCAATCCCAGCCCAGCATCGGCGCGACCATCAAGGCCAGGATCATCCCCAGTAAATAGCCAAGCGGTTGCGACAATTGAAGCAATCCATAGATTCGCCCTCGAATGTTGGGGGCGAAGTAATCGGCAATCAGGCTAAAGAGGCCGGGGTAAGATGAGTCGTCGATGCCGGTGGATGCACGCGTCGCCAGGAACGAGCCATAACTGGGAGCGATAGCGCTCAACCATGTTGTAGCCCCCCAGATGAACGAAGCCAACGCCAGCAACTTCGCGCGCGCGTACCGGTCATATAGATAGCCCCAGAGCGGATACAACACTGTCCCAACAAGCAGAGCGCCAGTGACCACCGCTCCCATTTGGGTTTTGGTGATATCGAACGACTTCATGATTTCCGGCGTCAGCGGTCCGATCAGCAGCTTGTCGCTTTGATGGAGCAGCATAAATGTAAAGAATATACCTACTACAAACCAGCGGTACTTGCTATTGGATGGCTTCATGGGGGATCTCCTCTTTGTTTGCTAAATGTGAGGTGAGTCTAATATAATTGCACGGGGGCGTCAACGATTCAGCGAGTCTGCGAGTCAACGAGTCTGCGAGTCAGCGAGTCAGCGAGTCAACGAGCAAATCAGCCCCCCGAATGAATTCGGGGTCTGGTATTGGAAACATGCTAAAGCATGTTGCGGCACGCCCTGAACCTGCTTTAGCAGGTTTCTCGTAGCAGCATCGAACACCTGCACTTGCGTTTAGGTGCAAGTGTTCATTCGATGTCGGTCAGCGAGTCAACGAGTCAACGAGTCAACGATCAAATCACCCCCCGAATGAATTCGGGGTCTGGTATTGGAAACATGCTAAAGCATGTTGCGGTACGCCTTGAACCTGTTTTAACAGATTTCTCGTAGCAGCATCGAACACCTGCACTTGCGTTTAGGTGCAAGTGTTCATTCGATGTCGGTCAACGAGTCGACGAGTCTGCAACTCGCCGACTCGCAAACTCACCGACTCGCCGACCTACCAACTCGCCAACTCGCCGACCCTGACTCGCCGACTCGCTGACTTGCTGACTCCCCAACTTGACACCCCCCACCCAAATCTGCTATACTATCCCCGACTGGTCAGACCACTTACCAGTGAAACAAACTCGCCACTCGCCACTCGCCCATGAACAACTGGTCCGCCCCACAACGCCCCATAGAGCATGCAGAACAATCGCTCGTGCGCGCCATTTTGGATGGGGACTATCCCTCGGGCACGACACTGCCAGGAGAGCGCCAATTGGCAGATCAATTGGGAGTCACCCGGCCCACGCTGCGTGAAGCCTTACGCCGTATGGAACGCGATGGCTGGCTCACCATCCGGCAGGGCAAATCGACAGTGGTCAATGATATCTGGCGCGATGGGGGTTTGAATGTGCTCAGTGCCCTGGCGCGTTTCAGCGATGAAATGTCCACCGAATTTGCAACCAATCTGTTGAAAGTGCGCCTCGACTTAGCTCCATCATACACCCGTCTCGCAGTGGAACACAACCCGGAGACTGTCATCACATACCTGGAGGCCGCCGCTGATTTGGACGCGCAGCCGGATGCTTTCGCGGCTTTCGATTGGGGGCTACATCGCTGTTTGACCATCGCGTCTGGCAACCCCATTTACACTTTGATCCTCAATGGTTTTATCAGTTTTTATGAGCAAAGCGCACGCATATACTTTGCGCATTCAGATGCCCGCGCCAGCTCGAAATCGTTTTACGCTGCGCTCCTGACCGCTGCTCAACGCCGCAATGCAGAGGCAGCCGAGAGCATCACCCGCTCCGTCATGCGGGAAAGCATCGAGTTGTGGCAGCGGTAACAGAACGATATGTCATTGCGAGCCGACGCTTTCCGGCGAAGCAATCTCCTTCTCGCCAAGGACGAGATTGCTTCACTCCGCTACTAAGAAGCATAATGCCATGTCATTGCGAGCCGACGCTTTCCAGCGAAGCAATCTCCTTCTCGCCAAGGATGAAATTGCTCACCTGCACTGCACCAAACGCAGTGCGGTGCAAGTGTCAGCGGTAAAGCTGCTTCGCAATGACAGAATTAATTTGATTTGGAGGTTAACATGCGACGATGGAATGGCTGGGGAGATGACACCATAACGTACCCGCTGCCCGATTCGGCGGGCCGATTCCTGGAATTGTTGGTGGGGCCGGGAACCCCGCCGCGGGACGCCGCCCTGGAAGCTGTGACCGCTACAGTCCCTGAATCCCGGCTGCCGGCTCACGCGTTGGTGGATCCCGATCCCCTTGAGCGACTCCGCCACGCCCGCGGGCAAAGCTTCCCTGACTGGCTGGCCCTGCGCAGCGGGCGCCGACTCGCATTCCCCGACGGAATCGCCCGTCCGACCACCGACGCCGATGTGCGCAGCCTGATCGACTATGCCCAAACGACCGGCGCGCGCTTGATCCCTTACGGGGGCGGCACCAGCGTGGTGGGGCATATCAACCCCGCACCCGGCGATGCCCCCATCCTGACTGTGGATATGGGACGGTTGAACCGCTTGCGCCGCTTCGATGAAACCAGCCACCTGGCAACCTTCGGCGCCGGTATCATCGGCCCCGATCTGGAAGCCCAACTCCGGGCACGCGGCTGCACCCTGGGGCATTTTCCGCAATCCTTCGAGTTGTCCACGCTGGGGGGCTGGGTGGTCACTCGTTCCAGCGGGCAGCAATCTCTGAGGTACGGGCGCATCGAGCGCATGTTCTCCGGCGGGGTGCTGGAATCTCCCGCGGGCAGGTTGACACTTCCAAATTTCCCGGCCTCTGCCGCGGGGCCTGATCTGCGGGAAATCGTTTTGGGATCCGAGGGACGCCTGGGGGTACTCACCGAGGTCACAGTGCGCGTCACCCCTCTCCCGGAGCGGGAAGATTTTCACGCTATCTTCTTCCCAGATTGGGAGCGCGGTCTGGTCGCAGTCCGCCAGATCAGCCAATCCTGCTTGCCGCTTTCGATGCTGCGCTACAGCACGCCCACTGAAACCGAAACCACGCTGCGATTGGCGGGTCACGAGCGGCTGATTGGCACGCTGGAGCGGTTACTGTCCGCCCGGAGTGCGGGGGCTGAGAAGTGCATGTTGCTGGTAGGTTTTACAGGCCAGGACGCGCTTGTCAAAATGGCCCGCAAAGAAGTGCTGGGCATCACCCGCAAACACAATGGCATACATGTCGGGCGGACATTTGGCAGCCAGTGGCACAAGGGACGTTTCAAGTCTCCGTACCTGCGCAATACTCTTTGGGAGTTGGGCTACGGGGTGGACACTCTCGAAACCGCCACCGATTGGGGGGCTGTGCCCGCGATGGTGGAGGCGGTTGAATCTGCGCTGCGGGGGGCTATGGCGGCTTTCGATGAGCGCATTCACGTTTTCACTCACCTATCGCATTTTTATCCCTATGGCAGCAGTATCTACACCACCTATCTCTTTCGACTGTCGCCGGACCCCGATGAAACCCTGGAACGCTGGCAGGCGATGAAAGCGGCTGCCAGTCAGGCCGTTGTCGGGCATGGCGGAACCATCAGCCACCAGCACGGCGTAGGAGTGGATCACAAACCGTACCTGCCCGCCGAGAAAGGCGAATTGGGCATGGCCGCGATTGGTGATTTGTGTAAACGCTTCGACCCGGAGGGAATTATGAATCCGGGGAAGTTGCTGGATCGTGAAGCGTGAAGCGGAGAGCGTGGAGCGGAGAGATGACTCGCTCCACCCTCCACGCTATACGGAGGCAATATGTGGCAAAAAAATTGGCGCACAGAAATCTGGCCTCAACTTGACCAATCATGGGATATCATCATCGTTGGCGGCGGGATCACTGGCGCAGGAATCTTGCGGGAAGCAACCCGTTTGGGGCTGCGGGTCTTGCTCGTCGAACAGCGCGATTTCGCCTGGGGAACATCGAGTCGTTCGTCCAAGCTGGTACACGGCGGCCTGCGCTATCTCAAAGAAGGAAAAATCCGGCTGACCCGTGCCTCGGTGTTGGAGCGCGACCGTCTGATCGAAGAAGGGCCGGGGTTGATCGATCCCCTGGGATTCCTGCTGTCAATATACAAAGGCGACCATCCTGGCCGCTGGACTTTCAAAGCCGGTCTCTCGATATACGATTTGCTGGCCCTTCAGTGGGGTCATCAATATTACAGCGCTGCCGATTTCAAAATGCTGGCCCCCCATATCGAACAGAGCGGTCTCGAAGGCGGCTTCCGCTACGGCGACGCCCAGACCGACGATGCCCGGCTGGTGCTGCGGGTCATACGCGAGGCCGTGGCGGAGGGCGGTGTGGCCCTGAATTACGTCACCGCGGCAGAAGTGCTGAAAGAAGATGGGCACGTTGTTGGCTTGCGCCTGCGGGATAACGAAACCGGCTCCACCTGCGAAGTCCGCGCCAGAGTGGTTGTCAACGCCACCGGGGCCTGGGCAGACCGGCTCCGGGGGTATGTGGGGGCCTCGCCCCGTATCCGCCCTCTGCGCGGCAGTCACCTGTTATTTTCGGCCTGGCGGCTGCCCGTGGCGCAGGCGGTCAGTTTCCTGCACCCTATCGACCGCCGCCCGGTGTTCATTTTTCCGTGGGAAGGTGTCACCATCATCGGCACCACCGACGTGGATCACGAGGCCTCCCTGGACACCGAGCCGGGCATCGACCCCGACGAAGTGGCTTATCTGATGGCCGCAGCCGAGTCCCAATTCCCGTCGCTGGGGCTGACGCTCGATGACGTGGTTGCCACTTTTGCAGGCGTGCGCCCGGTGATTGGCACCGGCAAAACTGACCCATCCCAGGAATCCCGCGACCATGTAGTTTGGGAGGATGCCGGTCTGCTGACGGTCACGGGCGGCAAATTGACCACCTTCCGGCTGATTGCGTTGGATGTGCTCAAAGCCATCCGCCACCACTTGCCGGAAACGCCCCCCCTGTCTGATAATGTGCCCATGTTGAATCGGGTGGATGCGGATTTGCCGGCGCTTGCCCACTTGGACGAGATCATCCGGCGCCGCCTGTCAGGTCGATATGGGGTGGATGCCTCCGCCCTGGCGTCGGCATCCGGCCCCGGGGAGTTGACCTTAATCCCCGGAACCCAAACCCTATGGGCGGAATTGCGCTGGGCGGCCCGATCCGAGGCCGTCAGCCACCTCGAAGATTTACTCTTGCGCCGCGTGCGATTGGGATTGCTCCTGCCCCAGGGAGGCGAACTGCTCCTGCCCCAAATCCGAGCCATCTGCCAACCCGAACTGGGCTGGGATGACGCCCGTTGGGAAGCTGAGCAGGCCGCCTACCTCCAACTGTGGCGGGAGCATTACCACCTGCCCGCCCGCGCCTCGATCCCAGATTGGCGCGCCATGCTGGCTGAGGCCAGAGCCAGACACGCAGCCGCCCAGCCTTCGCCCCGCCGCAAACTCATCAAACGCTCGGCGCTGGCCGCTGGATTGCTGGCGTTGGCCGCTGCGGGTATGTGTCTGTTCTGGCGGCGCAGGCAGGTTGAGTGACGACCGAAGACAGCCGGTTTGTAGTAGGGCACGAGAGTGCCCGTGAGCCCCCATCAGCCGCCACTCTCGTGGCGTACTACAAACGGCACTACAAACGGCCCGTGGCGAACCCACCGCATAGTCGCTCTCCGCCTTGGGACGTAGAACGTCCTTGCAAGCGTTCCACCGCGGAGCAGTGGAACGAGCCGTCACAGTGGAGCAGTGGAACGAGCCATTGGAGTTGTGCGGGGTACAATTCGCTCCATATCCGCACTTGCCGCGGTCGGCCGTCAGCGGTCGCCGGTCGGCTCTCGAAGGAGACAGAAATGAACAAAGACATCATCCTCGCCATCGACAATGGCACTCAAAGCGTGCGGGCGCTGCTGTTTGACCTGCGCGGCAATCTGATCGATAAGGTCCAGGTTCCAATCGAGCCGTATTTCTCGGATCAACCGGGCTGGGCGGAGCAAAAACCTGAGTATTATTGGGAGTCGCTGTGTCAGGCCTGTCAGCAGCTCTGGCAACAAACCGAGGTTCCCAAAGACGCTATTGCAGGCGTAGCACTCACTACCCAGCGGGCTACGGTGGTCAATGTCGACCGCGCAGGACGACCTCTGCGCCCGGCGATTGTGTGGTTGGATCAGCGCCGTACTGAGGGACTCAAACCCGTTGGGGGGCTGTGGGGTTTGGCGTTCAAGCTGGCCGGCATGAGCGAGACGGTCGCCTATCTTCAGGCCGAGGCCGAGGCTAACTGGATTAACACCCAACAGCCCGAAATCTGGGAGCGCACCCATAAATATCTTTATCTCTCCGGGTATTTGACACACCAGTTGACCGGCCGCTTTGTAGACTCGGTGGCCTGTCAGGTTGGGTATATGCCCCTCGATTACAAGAATTTGGATTGGGCCGCGAGCTGGGATTGGAAGTGGCTGGCTATCCCCATGGATGCCGGGCTGCTCCCAGAGCTGGTGCCCCCGGGAAGTCCTTTGGGGGAGATCACGCCTCAGGCCGCTGAATCAACCGGAATTCCCGTTGGTTTACCCCTCATTGCCGCCGCCGCCGACAAGGCCTGCGAAGTCATCGGGGCTGGCTGTCTGGCTCCGCATATCGGATGTCTGAGCTACGGGACTGCCGCCACGATCAACACGACGCATACTAAATACGTCGAGGTCATTCCGTTGATTCCCCCGTATCCAGCAGCGGTGCCGGGTGCGTATAGCCTTGAGTTTCAGGTGTACCGGGGCTATTGGATGGTCAGTTGGTTCAAGAATGAATTTGCCCACCGCGAGCAGCGTATTGCCAGGGAGCGCGGCATCCAACCAGAAGAATTGTTCGATGAATTGGTGAACCAGGTTCCGCCCGGCTCGATGGGCCTGGTTTTGCAGCCCTATTGGTCGCCGGGGTTGAAAGTGCCGGGGCCGGAAGCCAAAGGGGCCATCATCGGCTTTGGGGATGTGCATACCCGCGCCCACGTTTATCGGGCTATTTTGGAGGGGCTGGCTTACTCCTTGCGGGAGGGCAAAGAGCGCACCGAACGCCGCAGCCGGGTGCCGATCACCGAGTTGCGCGTCTCCGGGGGCGGATCGCAGAGTGACGCCGCCATGCAGCTCACCGCCGATATTTTTGGCCTGTCCACCGCCCGCCCGCATATTTACGAGACATCGGGCCTGGGAGCCGCCATTGACGCCGCCGTGGGCCTGGGTCTGCATCCCGATTTCGAGACCGCTGTGCGGGAAATGACCCGCGTGGGCCGCGTCTTCGAACCCGACCCCGCGGCGAGCGAGATTTACGAGAGCCTGTACCAGCGCGTCTACAAGCAGATGTATCGCAAGCTAAAGCCGTTGTACGATGAGATTCGGGAGATTACGGGGTATCCGGGGCGGGTGTGAAGCGTGGAGGGTGGAGCGCGGAGGGTGATGCGTGAAACGTGATGCGTGAATCTACGTTTTCACGTTTCACGGAACTTTGTTTTGCCGCGTCCCTAAAAGGGGCTGGTTCGTAGTAGGGCACGAGAGTGCCCGTGAGTACCCATCATGCGCCACTCTCGTGGCGCACTACAAACAAGAGGAAACCATGTCTACAAAAAACATTCCATATTTACTGTTGGTCATCATCGCCTTGACGCTGGCGGCCTGCGCGCCAGCCGCGGCAATTGACCCGACACACACCCCCGTTCCGCCGACCGCCACCCCCATTCCACACACTGTGACGGCGCCCCCGACGACCACCCCCACAGCGACCGCTACCGCCATCCCGGCTACGCCAGAATATGATGGTGAACTGACGTATAACCCGGCAGATCAAACTCTGTATAATGCCCAGGCCATGCCAGTCTTCGTGATGGACGAGAGCGGCGGCTGGGTGGCTATGGCTGGTGAAGCGGAACTGCCTGCAGAGATCCAGGTAATTGATGGTGTTGTATATCAGTGGGATGGAAGTGAGTATAGTAAGCAGGTCACGGATCTTAGGGGTAGGAAAGTAGAGGCGGATTTTGTGGTTCAGACGGAAAAAGGTTTTGTGGCCATTGAGCGGGATGATAATGGTGTAGAGCGGGCTAAAGTATGGATTAATCCGGAGAGCGGTGAGGCAAAATTGTTTAAACCCGGAAGTGTGGCGGAGGTTGACGGCCAGTGGTATCGATATGTGGAGGGTGAAATGGTGGAGTGGGATATATGGGAGCCGGGGTTTTCAATAGATTTAGTGGGCACAATAGACGAACAAGCAGGCAAAGAGCCGATTGTGATCCCTTTTTCTTTGGGATTGATGCCGGATATTATGGAACGAGATGAACTGCCTATTATTGAGATATACCAGAATCCTGACAGGCCTGACGGGCCGGATAAGTTGGCGCGAATGTTTTTGAGAACTTGTTGGTATAACTATAATCGTGAGCATGAAGATGGCCAGGTGAACTGGGATCAGTATTTGGATATGGTGAGAGACGGAGAAGGAAAATATAAGGTAGTGGTAGTCAATCCTGAAGATCAAACTTGGAATGGGGTAATACCTAAAACTTTGGAGATTATTGAGAAATCGCCTTTAGACGGGTTTGCTATATATAATGCGGATGGGTTTTATAATAGAGATAGGGAAAGTTCGTTTGGGGAAATTGTGACTATGAATGATGATGGTGAATTAGTTATTTTACGAGCTCATGGTGATCCAAGATGGTTGCATAAATATGCAGAGAAAAATGGTAATCAATTAGTTGGCTATGGTTATTATTATTCTCTACTCGGGCTTCCACTATATAATGTGAATATATTAAAGACGATTGACGACGCACTAGATTGTGGTGGATATGCTAATTATGCTCAATCAGGTAGGGTACAGCTTACTGCTGAAGCTAGGGAAGAATATTATGCCTATGAGAATGATATGATAAATAATGGGCCGTATTTTTTAGTGGGGACAAAATAGGCTTAGTCCTAGTATAGTGGATGCATGAGTAGGTTTAATAAAGGTTTGGCGTTAGTGCTGATGGTTATGGTTTTTGTGGTGGCGATTTTGATGGTGACATATAGACAGCAGAAAGTGGGTGAGGGAAAAACTGTTAGCGCAAAAAGCGAGATGTCTGGTTATACTCTTGAAGTAAGCGATATCAAAGCAGTTGAGTCTTGGATAAACAAGCAACCTTATACTTACGCCCGGCATAAAGATAAAGGGGCTAGTGGTGAGATAAATGGAGTAGAGGTGGTGCTTTCTGATGATACTGAGAAAGCTCATGTGGTGGGGGATGGATCTGGAGGTACGCTTCAGACGGGTGGGTTTGAGTATAAAAAATTTGCCAACCAAATTCAGGTGCGGGTGCAAATAGAACCTGATCATTTAGATAAAATTATTGTTGGCAATCAGCGGCTTTTTTCTCAGTGGGTGCTGACCTATCTTTGTATGGGGGCGGATAGTTATAGCGGGGATTTTGATTATTGCTGGCAAGAAGCAGACCACGCTATTGCTAAAAACAGTGATGGCTGGTTTTGGCTAGCTAAAAAAACTGGTTGGGATTTTAGTTTGGTAAAGAAAGCTTATGCGGCTTGTGGGACTTCTAATTGCTGTAGTGTAGGAACGAGCTATAATTGCGGATGTGATCCGCTGGGGGCGAGTTGCATTCCAGAGGATGGTACATGTGATATTGATTGTACGACTTGCACGGTTAATATTGTTCGAGAAACTAATGATTGTGTGGGGGATGTTGATGATTGTTCGCCGAATTCCTGTAGTACTGGGGCGTATTTCCCCTGCAGTTTGTGTACGGCTGCGCCGGTGCCAACGCCAACGCCAGTGCCGGGGGGTGGGGGTGGATAATAAGACGTGTTCGGTGAGTTTGTCGAGTAAAAGTATTGAATAGGGCGGTACGGTAACGATTGATTATTCCTCATCACCCATTACCCCGAGTCGTTCAACTCGCCGCCACAGCAACCATCTCGAAGGGGGCGTATTTGCGCTCTAGTTTCTGGCGGAATTGCTGCGTGTACAACTTGTAATAGTGCCCGCGCTGGCGCAGCAACTCGGCGTGGCTGCCCATTTCCGCAATTTTTCCAGCCTCGATCACGATGATCCGGTCGGCTCGCTTGACCGTGGAAAGCCGGTGGGCGATGACGAAACTGGTGCGGCCTTCCATCAAATTCTCCATTCCCTTTTGAATCAAGTCTTCGGTGAGAGTGTCCACAGAGCTGGTGGCCTCGTCCATGATGAAAAGTTCCGGTTTGCGCAGCACAGCCCGCGCCAGACTGATAAGCTGCTTTTGCCCAACCGAGAGCAGATTGCCGCCCTCGCCGACTTCATCCTCGTAGCCTTTTTCGATATTGACGATGAAATCATGCGCGCCAGCCAATTTTGCGGCTGCCTCTATTTCTTCGTCGCTGGCACCCAATTTGCCGTAGCGGATGTTTTCGCGAATCGTGCCGGAGAACAAGTGCGGGGTCTGGAGCACCATTCCAATGCGGGATTGGATGGCGTGCAACGAGAGTTCTTTGTAATCCCTGCCGCCAATGCAAATCGTCCCGCCCCGGGGTTCGAAAAAGCGGCATAGCAGGTTAACGATAGTTGTCTTGCCGCCGCCAGTGGGGCCAACCAGGGCGATGGTTTCGCCGCGTTTCACGTGCAGGCTGAAGTTTTCCAGCACCGGTTCGGCATCTTCGTAGTAGAAATCGACTTGATCGAATATGATGTCACCCTGGATGGTTCCGGGGTCGATTGCTCCAGGTTGGTCGGCAATATCGGGTACCGCGTCGATCAATGAGAAGATGCGCTCCGCCGAAGCGATAGCGCGCTGCATTTCGGCGTATACGCGGGCCATCTCTTGAATGGGCCAAATCATAAAGACCACGTAAGAGACAAAGGCCTGGATACCGCCTATGCTCAAGCTGCCGATTTGGACCTGGTAGCCGCCGTACCAGATAATGCTCGCCAGGGCAAAGGAACTGATCAGCAGCACTGTAGGCAGAAAGAGGGCCGAAAGCCAGGCCGCCCGGTAACCGGCGCGGTACATCTCGCCGGTCAATTCGCCGAATTCGTTCAGGTTGGTGTCCTCGCGTCCGAAAGCCTTGACCACCCGGACGCCGGTGATATTCTCGTTGTACGCCCCCGTGATCTTGGAATTGATCTTGCGCACTTCGCGATACTCGACGATGATCTTTTTCTTGAATTGGGCTGCCACGACAACCAGGATCGGGATGATGGTCAGGACGATCAGCGCCAGCCGCCAGTTGATGATCATCATAAAATAAGTGGCAGCGATGATATTCGTCACGCTCCAGGTCATGTCCAGGAATCCCCAGGTGACCAGTTCGGAGACGCGCTCTGAGTCGGATGTCACCCGTGACATGATCCACCCAACAGGCGTGCGGTTGTAATAAGACAGGGACAAATCTTGCAGGTGGTTGAACATTTTCTTGCGCAGGTCGTAGCGGATGCGCTCGCTGAGAACCCCGACCATATAGATGAATCCGAATACAGCCGCGGCCTGCACGAGAATCAGTATTCCATATTGGGTGACGATCTCCCGCAGCACGAGTTTATCCCCTGCCAGAATGCCCTCGTCAACGATCCGTTTGCTGAGAAATGTGAAATATGAATCCAGTGCCGACACTGACGATATCATCAGGATGAACCCTAGCATCCATTGCCAGTGCGGTTTTGTCTGGGCCAGTATCCGTAGGATGGTTTTGCCGGTAAATTGAGTAGTAAATTCTTCTTCTTCGAATGCGATATTTGACATGAGTTATTGCTCTCGGTTTTCAGGTGGGTGCCAGCCCCCCTCCACCCAACGGCTTCTGGCTCTGACGATTACGTCTCGGTTCATACGTAGAGCAAGAACGGTTGCGCGGCCTATGGATGTCAACCCTTCGATACGTGTACCCTCGTTGCTCCACCTGAAGTGGAAGTCCCACTGTTGAGCGCGTGGATCGAATAATGGGACACTGTCGCCTGTCAGCGGATCTGTTGCGCTGGTCAAACTGGCTTTGAATTCGTTGCACGAGCAGCAGGCTAGACAAAGATTCTCAAAACACGTTGAACCACCTTTTGAAATGGGCTGGATGTGGTCAACCGTCAGGGGAATGCCGCTGTTTGCTTCGTTGGTCAGGCAATAGACACAATGACTGTGATCCGCATGACGGACGCGATTACGTAAGTTTTTTGAAATATGTGTGGACATGGAATCACGGGGCAGGTATTGAGTGCCCGCGCCAGCGAAGCAGCACCGCCGCGTGGGCTTTGCGGAGCATGAAACGATCAGCTTCGATTCGCAGGTTTGTCAATTCCAGTCGCTCGGTTTCATTTAACTCACCTTGCTTGTTTTTCTCGAGTAATTCGTCGTAGCGTGCCATATCAGCCTGAGTTTTATGACTGCGAGCGATGCCCCATAAAGTGTTGTCATCAAGATAATCCATCCCAGCAAGATCAGCTTGAAATTCGGCCGGCACGTCATCCCATCTGGGAGGGCTGCCAACGCGCAAAGCATGGAGCATTACATCTTCAAGTGAACGTTTCGTCACCCGCGCATTGTTGGCTAAACGCAAATATAACATTTCGGGGAGTTGGAGTGTTACGGTTTCTGCAAGCATGGTAGACCTACCTTTCGTTTTTACTGGAATCAGGTGCGTCGCACCTTGACTCTTTTTCCTAATTTCCAACACTGCCTATTTCTTGCTCTACTTCAGCATCGATACGAGTTTGAATATCGAATATCTGCCGGTATACGCCATCTTGACTCAGAAGTTCGGCGTGTTTACCCATCTGCACGATCTGCCCGTGGTCAAGCACCACGATCAAGTCGGCGTTCATCACGCTTTGGATGCGGTGGGCAATGATGAAGGTGGTCCGGTTCTCCATCAAGCGTTCCAGGGCTGCGCGGATATCGGCCTCGGTTTCGACATCCACCGAGGAGGTGGCGTCATCCAAAATCAGGATGCTCGGGTTTTTGATGATCGTGCGGGCTATGGCGACACGTTGCTTTTGCCCACCCGACAAAGTAACACCTTTCTCTCCGACCAGGGTGTGGTACCCATCGGGGAAGCCTGCTATGGCCTCGTGAACCGAGGCCATCCGGGCGGCGTTTTCTATTTCTTCGTCCGAGACATCCCGGTCAACTCCGTAGACGATATTCCCGCTGATAGAGCGGGAGAACAAGAAAGGTTCCTGCTCCACGGTGCCGATCTGGCTGCGCAGATATTTTCTCGGATAGTGTTCGAGTTCTACGCCGTCCAGTGTGATGCTGCCGCCGGTGTACTCGTAGAATCGCGGGATCAAATTGGCGAGTGTTGTTTTGCCGGAGCCGGTGGAGCCTAGCAGCGCGATCACCTGGCCAGGCTGGCATTCGAAACTGATGTTTTGTAAGACGGGGGTGTCCGGCGCGTCAGCGTACGCAAATCCTACGTTGTCGAATACAATTGCGCCGCGCAGGCCATCTTTCGGAGTGTAGTCGCCGGCGTCTAGCGCTTCGCGCTCTTGTTTGATCACATCGGTGAGACGTTTGTACGAGACCAGCCCAGATGACATCTGCACGATCAGCCGTCCCATATTGCGGATCGGCCAGATGATCCAGATTAGCATCCCGGCGTAAGACAGGTACATGCCGACCGAGATCGTGCCATTGATAGCCATCACAGCTCCGATGAAGAATCCGGCCAGCATCTGTCCACCGGTCATAATGTCAGAAATAGGCCAGAAGAGGGAGTGCATCAGCAGCAGCCGGCGGCCGCGCAAGAACTTTTCCCAGTTTTCGATCTCGAATTTGTCTATTTCGTGGGATTGCCGGGCGAAAGCCTTGACCACTCGCACGCCTGTCAGATTCTCTTGAAGCCTGTTCGATAGTATGGCTTCCTGTTCCTGATAAGCTTCATAGGCCTTGGATACGCGCTGGAAGAAGAAGAACGATAGCAGTACGGTGAACGGCACGATGATGATCGAGTACAGCGCTAATTGCCAGTTTAGTATCAACAGGGCAGTCAGGTTGACGATGAAAAGCGATAGAATGCGGCCTACGCCGATAGCCTGATCGGCGAAGAAGCTGCGGATGGCGTCAACGTCGGATGTGGCACGCTGGATGAGTTCCCCGGTTTGTGTCTGGTCGTGATATGTGAATGTCAAGCGTTGAATATGGTCGAAGAGATATTCGCGCACTCGCTGGGCGACTCCCTCGGACGTGCGGGCTGCCAGGGTGCCGCTGAAGAATGTGAATGCGCCGGTGACAACAGCCACCCCGATGAATCCCAGGGCAATGAGTGGCAGTGCGCTAGGAGATGCATCCCCGTTGAGCACGTTATCGACAAAATAGCCTAACAGCAGGTAGCTGCCAGACCTGGCTGCCGCCGAGACCCCCAGGCTGAGTGCCGCGCCCAGATATATCAGGCGGAAACCGCGCATCAGCCGCCATAGTCCAACCAGGCGGTTCTCTGCGATGGTTTCCTGTAAATTCATGCTTTCGTGAGCGGTGATCGTGGTCAAGTTTCACTCTCTTCTTCCGGAGCTTCTGGCTCCGGGATCTCATCTTTGCTGACTTTATCTATCGGCAGGCGGCCTGCCAGCCAGACGACCATCAGACTCATATCGTCGATGCTGGCTTCGCCGTCTGGGTGCGCTTCGGTGTAAGCCGTGTACAGAACCTCGAAATCATCTTCCGCCGGCCAGCGGGTCAGGAAACCGGGCACCCTGGTGCGGTCAACCTCTAAGGGGAGAATTTTCCATTCCCGTGCTGTAAGTATATCGTAAATCTGCTGACGCAATTCGGACTTGGATTCCGCCCAGGCCGCCAGGATCGCAGCCACAAGTTTAGGGCTTTGCTCGAAGGGTTTAACCATCGCCACGGCCTTGACGCTGGCAGGAGCTTTGACGCTGTTGCGGAACCCGGGCACTCTGACCAGCTTTTTGGTCAACTGGTCGATGGGCGCGCTCAATCCCCGGTCAAGCTTGGGCAGCGCGAGCAGTGCATTGCGGATCACCATCAGGCGGTAATCACTGCGCATAAATTCGTTGATGGCGTGAAAAGGGATGAATTCGGCTTGTGTTTTATCGTTCATGAGGGGGGGATCCTTTGTGGAGGGTGGAGGGGGGAGCGTGGGGCGTGGAGGGTGAAGCGTGATGCGTGAAGCGTAATTGCTCAAAATCCTGTTGATAGAACTGCATTGCACTTGAAAAGTGCGTACCCCAAGGGCATGATATTGCAGTTCGGGTCTCTATGGCAGACTCGTGGTGCAACGCATCCTTGGGGATGCAATGCACCACCAACATTGAGCAACTACCGTGAAGCGTTGTGCGTCAAATCACTTGTCACGTTTCCCACTCCGCTACGCTTCGGGGACTGTGTCACGCTTCCCACTCCGCTACGCTTCGGGGACTGCGTCACGCATCACGTTGGTTTCGATGATTTCCGCATCCAAGCTCCCGTGTGACATATCTTTCAGAGCAGCTAGAAAATCTGGAAATTCTTCCACGGCGAGGCGGCAAGTGATGGTCACGTCGGTGGCGAAGTCTTCATCTAGTATTTTACCGTGATGGGCCGAAATTAGCAGACGAATACGCTCGAAAGATGAGTACGGCATGGCGATCATGACCGTGTGGGTGGTGACTTTCTCAGCTCGCGGGACTATCTCCAAAACCGCGCGCACCGCATCCCCGTAGGCGCGCACCAAGCCTCCTTTGCCGAGTTTGGTACCGCCGAAATAGCGTGTTACCACCACGGCGGCATCCCCCAACCCGCTCCCACGGAGCACCGCCAATGCCGGACGGCCTGCGGTGCCCGAGGGTTCGCCGTC